>NZ_AUTN01000104.1:0-133120 GCF_000497955.1 Pseudoalteromonas sp. TAE56 | reverse complement strand
ATGGCGGTATTGGCGCTGTAATTGGTCACGAAATGGGTCATGGATTTGACGATCAAGGTTCAAAATCAGACGAAAACGGTGTGCAACGTAACTGGTGGACTGATGCTGACCGCGCTGCATTTGACAAAAAAGCAGATCAACTGGCTGCCCAGTACAGTAAATACGAACCAATTGAAGGTAATTTTGTTAATGGTCGAAATAGCCTTGGCGAAAACATTGGTGATGTGGGTGGCTTATCAATGGCCTATCATGCGTACAAGCTAAGTTTAAATGGTAAAGAAGCGCCTGTAATAGACGGCGTGACTGGCGATCAACGTTTCTTCCTTGCGTGGGCACAAGTATGGAAAGAAAAACGTACTGAGCAAAGCATGCTTAACCAACTGCGTGGTGGCACACATGCACCAGGTCGCTTTAGAGCACAAGCGCCGCGTAACCACGATGCATGGTACAAAGCGTTTGATGTAAAACCAAGCGATGAGTTATACCTTCCTGAAGATGAACGTGTACGTATTTGGTAAGTAATATATGAGGCTATTAATTTGCCTCGTTTAATTTTATTACTCAATTAGGCAACTCATTAAATAAGTTGCCTTTTTATTTGATTAAATTTGCTCTGAAAATCCTCTTTAAATCAGCGCCAAAACGCCTCAATAAAATACACTTTAGATGGACTTTAAACGCTACAGTTTTAATCGGCTTTAATACTTACTAGCCCTTGAATGCATTTACCTTTAGAATACGCATTATAATTTTATTCTATTATTTACATATATTAAGGCGAAACGCAGATGGGAAGAGCTTACCAAAACAAAAAAGATTCAATGGCTAAGACTGCGGGTGCTAAAACTAAAGTTTATTCTAAGTACGGCAAAGAAATTTATATTTGTGCTAAAAACGGCGGTGTAGATCCAGATGGTAACTTATCATTACGTCGTTTAATTGAACGCGCTAAAAAAGACCAAGTACCAGCACACGTTATTGACCGCGCAATAGACAAAGCAAAAGGTGGCGGCGGCGAAGACTACTCAGCAACACGTTACGAAGGTTACGGCCCAGGTAACTGTATGATTATTGTTGATTGTTTAACAGACAATAACAAGCGTACCTTTGCTGATGTACGTGTTTGTTTTACCAAAGCAAATGCTAAAATTGGCGCTCAAAACTCTGTTTCACATTTATTTGATCACCTTGCTATTTTTGTATTTGACGGTGATGACGACGAAGCAGTACTTGAAGCTCTTATGATGGCTGATGTTGATGTAACTGACGTAGAAGTAGATGACGGTAAAGTCACTGTTTTTGCTCCTCACACAGAGTACAACAACACACGTACAGCGCTTGAAGAAATGGGCGTGACTGAATTTGACGAAGACCTAATTAGCTTTGTGCCACAAATTGAAACGCCGATTGAAGGCGAAGACGTTGAAGTTATGGAACGCTTTTTAGCCATGCTAGAAGATTGCGATGACGTACAAAACGTTTACCATAACGCGCAATTCTAAAGAGCGATTTAGTAAGTTAGAACGACTTTAAGCCAACAGCTATGTTGGCTTTTTCATTTTTAGAACATGGTATTAATATGAACTCCCTTAAAGAGCTTAAAAGTGGCAAACTTGCTGGTGCTACTCGCCTGCAATTAGTAGAAGAGCTAACAATATTCCCGGAAGAGATTTTTAGCTTAGCTGACACGCTCGAAGTACTCGATTTATCAAATAATAACTTATCAACACTACCTGATGAATTTGCCTGCTTAACACACCTTAAGCGTGTATTTTTATCGTTTAATCAGTTTAAGCATATTCCTGCTGTACTGGCTAAATGCCCAGCTTTAATTATGGTCGCGTTTAAAGGTAACCAAATTTCTGAATTTGCTTTAAACAGCCTGCCAAAAAATATTGAGTGGCTAATACTCACCGATAATACGTTAAGCGAATTGCCTGAAGACTTTGGTAATTACACCCAGCTTAAAAAGCTCGCGCTTGCGGGCAATCAACTTAAGCAACTGCCAAGTAGTATGGCGCAGTGCAAAAACCTTGAGCTTGTTAGGCTCTCTGCTAATAACTTAACACACGTAGACGACTGGCTGTTTGAACTGCCTAAACTTGCTTGGCTTGCGTTTGCCGGTAACGATTTTAATAAAGCCCAGTGCCTTACAAAGTGCAGCTTAGAAAATAAGCCTCTTGACGATTACACGCTTAGTCATGTTATTGGCCAAGGTGCATCGGGCGTTATTCATTTAGCGCAAGCTGCTGATAGCGCTGTAGCGATTAAATTATTTAAAGGTGCAATTACCAGCGACGGCTACCCGCTTGATGAAGTGAATTGCTGCTTACAAGCAGGCGATCACGCTAATTTAATTAAAGTACTTGCCTACATTGAACAAAGTGATCAGTTAGGTTTAGTGATGGAGCTAATAGATAAAAGCTTCGCTAATTTAGGTTTGCCTCCAAGCCTTGAAACCTGTACGCGTGATACCTTTAACAATGATTGCCATTACTCAACTCACGCTATTTTAAAAATTGCACAGCAAATGGTAAATACACTGCATCACTTACATGTTCGTAAAGTAAGTCACGGCGACATTTATGCGCATAACACTATGGTTAACCAAAACCATGACGTTCTGTTTGGTGATTTTGGTGCTGCAACTAATTTAACGATGCTAAGTGAGTATCAGCAAAAGCAACTAGAGTTGATAGAAGTAAGAGCTTTGGGCTGTTTAATTGAAGACTTATTAGGCACGGAAACCGGTGATGATAGGCAAAGTGAGCTATTTGTTAAAATGTCCGATATGGCAAAATATGCTATGCAACCTTCATTAAATCAAAGACCTACACTTACTGAGTTATTAGAAGAGCTAAATATATAATTAAGTAGAGTCATAAAAAAGAGCAACGTGTAGCACGTTGCTCTTTTTTTAGTTTATGTTTATTGAATTAATCGAGCTCATTTAGTGCGCTTAAACGGGTAAATCTGTTGTTTAAGCATACCTACCGGCATGTAATCCCCGACTACGCCATATGCTTCTGGCCACTCTTTTTCGCCTTTAACAGCAGTACCAAACACGTAGTCTAAAAACGAAAAATGCGCAGCGTAATTGCGGTCAATTGCGGCTTTATCTGACGCATGATGCCAATGGTGAAACTGCGGTGTAACCATAAAATATTTTAGCCAACCAAATTTCACACGTACATTTGCATGGTTAAACACAGCCTGTAAACCCACAATAATTACGTACAAACTAATTATTTGCTGTGAAAATCCAAGTACAAATATGGGTGTGAGCACTAAGCTGCGAGTTACGAGTATTTCAAGAATATGTTGGCGAGAGCCCGCTAACCAGTCCATTTCTTTAGCACTGTGATGTACGCCATGAAAGCGCCATAATAAAGGGACTTCGTGATAGGCACGATGCACCCAATACTGCATTAAATCAGCCACGAGTATTATTAAAAACAACTGCACTACAAATGGTGTTTGCTCTATATAACCTTGTACTGTAGATGATACAGCCCAGCCAAAACCATAATGCACAAAGTGGTTAGTAACGAGTAATACAAAACCAATAATTAAATGGTTTACGAAAAAGTGGTTTAAATCGCCTCGCCATTCGCTACGTAATATTTTTTGATCTTTTCGATGGGGTAGCAGCTTTTCAATAACAATAAATATGAGTGTTGAGCCGAGTAAATCTAAAATAAACCAATCGAGCCCTATGTAAGGTGTGTCGCTAGCAAACTCGTTTACCTCAACGTTTGGTCCGCCAAACATAATTGCCAGAACAATAAAAAACCACGCTGTAGCCCCTAAACGCTTATTGGTATTACGTACAAAGTTAAGTAGCCCTAAACTGCCCGAGACCAATAATGATGCAAACATAAGCTGACGTAAAAAGTCGACACTGTAGCTTTTTCTCAGCTCTGGTGTAGTTAAGTATTCAGGAAAGTGAAACGCTAATACGCCTAGGCAACTCAGTATTGCTAAAAAGCAGGCTATGTAGCCACTTATGTTGCCCTCACCTATCTGAAGATGATTTGTGCGAAATACTTTTCGCGATAAAGCTCTGATCATTTTTATTATTCCTTGCTTCGTTGAGTTGATTAAATACAACGAAATTCCATTGATTTACACACCCACATATTAACAAAATTTAGGGTATAAAAAATACAAATAGTTCCCTCCATAGTCTGAGTTGCAAATATACAGATAAACCAAACGCAAAAAAGCCACGCAATGCGTGGCTTGGTTGGATAAAGCTAAAACTTTACATCATTAGGGCTGTATTATAAAAACGCACCTAATGCTTTAACTTGGTCTAACATGCGGTTTGAGAAACCCCATTCGTTGTCGTACCAAGCCATTACTTTAACTAGATTGCCATCGGCTTTAGTTTGCGTTGCATCAAAGATAGATGACGCTGGGTTATGGTTAAAGTCGATAGAAACAAGCGGAAGCTCATTATATTGTAAAATATCTTTCATTGAACCCGTTGACGCTTCTTTCATGATTGCATTGATTTCTTCTGCAGTCGTATCGCGCTTAGTAATAAACGTAAAATCAACTAAAGATACGTTGATTGTTGGTACACGTACCGACATACCGTCTAATTTACCAGCAAGTTCTGGTAATACTAAACCAACAGCTGCCGCAGCACCTGTTTTAGTTGGGATCATAGATTGAGTTGCACTACGAGCACGGTATAGATCTGGGTGGTATACGTCAGATAGGTTTTGATCATTCGTATAAGAATGAATCGTTGTCATACTCCCCTTTTCAATACCTACTGTGTCGTTAATTGCTTTTGCAAGTGGTGCTAAACAGTTAGTAGTACACGATGCATTTGAGATGATTTGGCTAACAGCGTTAATTACATCGCTGTTTACACCATGAACCACTGTTGCATCCATATCTTTACCTGGAGCAGAAACGATTACTTTTTTAGCACCCGCTGTAATATGCTTAGCAGCGTCATCACGTTTAGTGAAAAAACCAGTACATTCTAAAACGATATCGACGTTTAGTGCTTTCCACGGTAAATTTGCAGGGTCGCGTTCTTGCGTTAACGTAATTACGTCATCGTCAATTAACATGGTGTTATTTTCAAGTGTTACTTTTTTAGAAAATTGACCATGAACTGAGTCATACTGCGTTAAATGTGCATTAACGTTAGCAGGTGCTAAATCGTTAATTGCTACAATTTTAATTTCGCTGTTTTGAGCTGACTCATAAAGTGCACGTAAAACATTTCTACCGATACGGCCGTAACCGTTAATTGCTACATTAATCATTTTAGACTCCTATTTAAGTTCACTTGCTTGGCGAGCAAGCGCTTCAATTGCTTGCCAGTCTTTATTTTCAATTAGTTGTTTATCTAGCATCCACGTACCACCAACACAAATAACGTTGTTAAGCGCTAAATAGTTCGGTGCAGTTGCTAGGCTAATGCCGCCAGTTGGGCAAAAAGTAATATGTGGTAATGGGCCACCAATTGATTTAAGCATTGCTGTTCCGCCTGCTGCTTCTGCAGGGAAGAATTTTAAATACTTAAAACCATGCGACGCAAGTTGCATAACTTCACTTGCAGTTGCAGCGCCTGGTAAAAATGGTATATCTGATGTTTTAGCCAAAGCAATAAGCTCATCGCTCACACCTGGACTCACCATAAAATCTGCACCTGCGGCAACCGAAAGATCAAAACTTGCTTTATCTACTACCGTACCAGTACCTACATAGGCTTCAGGTACTTCTGCTTTCATCAGCTTTACAGCTTCTGCAGCAATAGGTGTACGTAGTGTTATTTCTAAGGCTTTTAAGCCACCGTTATATAACGCTCTTGCAAGTGGTGCTGCATCTTCTAATTTTTCGATTACAACCACTGGCACTACGGGTGCCGATGCTAAGATTTTTTCAATACTCATTACTTGTTCCTCATTACCCAGTATGGCTAATATTTATTCAAGTCCAAAAGCACTCGCGCCTAAATCGGCACTGCTTACGATATTTCTAAATCCAGTAAATAATTCGCGACCTGTACCAAATGTTGCACTTGGCAGGCTAAGTTCTGCTTCACGTTTAGCAAGTTCTTCGTCGCTAACGTGTACTTTTAATATTCCGTTTGGCGCATCAAGTGTCACTAAATCACCTTCTCGGATTTTAGCAATAATGCCGCCTTCTACTGCCTCTGGTGCTAAGTGAATAGCAGCTGGTACTTTACCTGATGCACCCGACATACGACCGTCAGTAACAATGGCTACTTTAAAGCCTTCATCTTGAAGCGTTGCCATTACTGGCGTTAATTTATGTAGCTCTGGCATACCTTTCGCTTTAGGGCCTTGCTCTTTTAGCACGGCAATAAAGTCTTGGTTTAATTCGCCACGCGTGTATGCATCTTGCAGAGCACTTTGTGAGCTAAATACTTTTGCAGGAGCAGTAACAACCTGATGTTCAATAGCAACAGCTGACACTTTAATAACAGCTTTACCTAAGTTACCCGTTAGAAGTTGCAGACCACCTTGCTTACTAAAAGGGTTACTCACTGGGCGAAGTACTTCTTCATCGTGTGAGTTTGCTGGGCAATCTACCCATTTAACTTTAGTTGGGCCGGTTGAGTTGCTCATGATCAGGCTATCGTCTTTATCCAAACGAGGCTCTGTCATGTAAGGTGCTAAACCATCGCCTAGCATTGTTTTAACGTCTGTGTGTAAGTAACCAGCGCTTGCTAGCTCTCGCATTAAGAAACCCATACCACCAGCTGCTTGGAAGTGGTTTACATCTGCAGAGCCGTTAGGGTAAATACGTGTAAGTAGTGGTACAACTTCTGATAAATCAGACATATCTTTCCACGTAACCTGAATGCCCGCCGCTTTTGCTATCGCAACAATATGAATTGCATGGTTAGTAGAACCACCTGTAGAAAGCAGGCCTACTAAACCGTTTATAATCGTTTTTTCGCTGATCACATCGGCTAAACACGGGCTTTCTTTATCATCTGTAAGCTGCTTAAGCATAGTTTCTACAGCATTACCCGTAAGACCATCGCGAAGCTCAGTGTAAGGATTAATAAACGAACTACCTGGAAGGTGCAAGCCCATTATTTCCATTAACATTTGGTTTGAGTTTGCAGTACCGTAGAACGTACAAGTACCTGCGCTGTGGTAAGACGCGCTTTCAGCCTCTAATAAGTCTTCGCGACTTACTAGACCTTGTGCAAATTTTTGACGAATACGTGCTTTTTCTTTATTCGGAATACCTGATTGCATTGGGCCTGCTGGTAAAAAGAACACAGGTAAATGACCAAACGACAATGCACCAATTAATAAACCCGGGACGATTTTGTCGCAAACGCCTAAACAAAAAACGCCATCAAACACATCGTGTGAAAGCGATATTGCCGTAGACATAGCAATTACATCACGAGAAAAAAGCGAAAGTTCCATGCCGTCACGCCCTTGCGTAACACCATCACACATTGCAGGAACGCCACCAGCAACTTGTGCTGTAGCATCGTATTTGGTAGCAATGTCTTTAATTAAATCTGGGTAGTCTTTGTATGGCACATGAGCCGATAGCATATCGTTATATGAGTTGATAATAGCAAGATTTGGCTGCTCATCAGCCTTTAAGCGCGCTTTGTCATCACTGCTACATGCAGCCATAACATGGGCTATATTTCCGCAACCTAAACCGGCACGAACTCTTGTTTGTTTTTTTGCGTGCGAAATACGTTCTAAATAATCTTGACGGGTATTTTTACTGCGTTCGATAACGCGCTGGGTAACTTCTTGAATACGAGGATGTAACATAATTTAACTCATCTCTATTAGTTAGAGGATAAAGGCTCAGTAGCAACTACAGACTCCACGTAAATAACTGTACTGAGCATCTTTGATTTACCCGTTCAAAGGTACGCTACCAGGGAGCCTCTCACAACAGCCCTGACACCGGTGTCACTGTATTAACGCATAGCAATGACACCGGTGTCAACCCCGGGTAACAAAAATAGTTTAATATTTTAACATGACCGAATAATGACCTAATTGATTTTTAGGCACAAAGTATATTTTAGCAAGTTCAGAGCAAAAAAAAGCCCGAATAAGCGTCACTCATATTCGGGCTACTGTGAAAGTGTTTTTAACTCACTATTTTATCGCAGAGGTAGACTCACGTGTAATTAAGCGCGACTCAAGCGTTACCTGATACGGCTGTTCTTGCGGTTGAGCTATGTGTGAAATAAGTTGAGTTACGGCTTGTTTAGTCATCTCTTCAACGGGCTGTGCAATAGTCGTTAAACCAGGCCAAATATGACGCGCAATGGGTGCATTATCAAAACCAGCTATTGAAATGTCATCAGGCACTTTTAATTGGCGCTGGGTAGCTAATTTTAATACCGCTGCCGCCATGTAATCGTTTGATGCAAATACAGCTGTTGGCCTAGGAGACAAATCTAATATGCTACGTGCACTATCTACACCAGAATGATAACTAAAGTTACCCTCCTCTACTAATCGTTCATCAAACTCTATCCCATGGCTTGCAAGTGAGCGCCTGTAACCTTTAAAGCGTTGTTGCGTAGCACTGTGATCCGGGTGCCCTTTAATAAACGCTATAGATTTATGCCCAAGGCTAATTAAATGCTCAGTAATTTCAAATGCGCCTTGTTCATCATTACTACGAACCGAAATAGAATCATCTTGAAGTAAAGCTGACGCAACTCTTGCGTAAGGAATTTTTTTAGATTTTAAAAAAGCAACAAGCTCAGCAAAATCACCAAAAGGAGGTGTTAGCACAATGCCATCTAATCGAGAAGTCTGTAGTAATTGCTCAATATTATTTATAAGGGCTTCACCACGAAACTCACAAGGATGTATCAATAAATTATAGTTATTTTCTTTACATGCTTCTAAAGCACCCGTTTGCACGCGAGTAATGTAGCTTTTACTTGGGTTATCGTAAAGACACCCAATAATAAAGCTACGATTTTGTGCAAGGCCTCGTGCAATTGGATTTGGGGTGTAATCGAGTTCTTTAAATACCGCAAGCACCTTTTCTCGGGTTGCAGCACTAACATTAGGCTCGTTATTTAAAACGCGTGATACGGTTTTTTTAGAAACACCAGCATGACTTGCCACACTGTTTATTGTTACTTTTTTCATCACTCTATTTTTCCAAATGCGAACAAGGAAAGCTCCTTATTTGCTGTTGTGCAAACACGCTGCGGCACCAATTAGTGGAATATTATCTTGTGTTACAAGTATTACAGGAATTTGCCCTGCGTATTGCGACATAATACCCTTTTGCGAAAATCGTTCAACAAAACGACTTTCTAGAAGTCTTGCTTGCATACGAGGCAGTATTCCACCGCCAATAAATAGTCCGCCTAAAGCGCCGTAAACAACGGCTAAATCGCCAGCTACACTGCCGATCCAATCACAAAATTGATTAAGAGTTGCATCGCACACAGCACATTCACCGCTATTTGCTAGGCTACTTATTTGCGCAGCATCTAAATTTTTAGCTGTTACACCCTTAACCGCAGACATCGCTTTGTATAAATGCGTTATGCCAGGGCCTGAAAATACAGTTTCAATAGAAACATGGGGATGATCTTTACGTAATTCATTTAATAGTAAAGTATCGAGTTCATTAACAGGTGCAAGCGATATATGCCCCCCTTCTGAACTTAAAACAGCGGTAGATTGCGACGTTCTAACTAAGCACGCGGCACCAAAACCAGTACCGGGACCTATAACACCAATGTTTGCATTATCATCAGCTTGACCTGATTTAACAATGACATTTTGTTTAGGATCTAAGTAAGGAGCCGCATATGCAAAGGCAGCAAAATCGTTAATGACTTCTAGTTGCTGTAAATCAAAATGAGTTTTAAATTCACTAACACTAAAATGCCAACCTAAATTGGTTAAATGTACCTGCCCAGCTTTTATTGGACCTGCAACGGCTAAACATGCGCGTTTAGGTGTAATATGCGAGACTGTTTGTAAATATTGCTCAAGCGCACTTTCAAGTGAACCAAAATTAGCACTAGGAAAAATATTAATGTGCTCTATTACAAATTGGTTAGTATTTTCATTAAAAGCAGTTATTAAAGCAAAGCGGGCATTAGTGCCGCCAACATCAGCAACTAAGATGGGATCAAATTGGGCAGAAGAGTTTAGGCTCATAGTATTATCTCTTTTGTTAAGCGACTCGTGCTTATTATTTTACAATGGTATACCATTGTTATTTATACTTTGAGCTATCACCTCAAAGTAGCTATCACAGTAAAAAATGCTGCCTATAAAATATATAAACAGCGAATACGTTTTGACAACAAAATGATAAAACATTTATATTATGACACCGGTGTCAGCCGTTTATCAATAAAAATATACGTTAATTCACAAAAAGCTTGAAATTATTCATTAATAACCGAAAATGGCACAATTATTTATCAAATTAATTAAGTTGTAACAATGAAAGGTAAAGCCACCTCATTTGATATTGCCCACTATGCAGGGGTATCTCAATCAACTGTATCTCGCGCTTTACGTAACAGCCATCTTGTTAACGAAGAAACACGTAAACGTGTTTTCGATATAGCTAAAAAGCTTAATTATAAAGTTGATAAAAATGCCAGCAACTTGCGTACACAACAAAGCAGCACACTTGCATTACTTCTTTTCGAAGACCCTACCTCTGATGAGTCACAAATTAATCCTTTCTTTTTAGCCATGCTTGGCAGCATTACCCGTGCTTGCGCTAAAGAAGGTTACGATTTATTAGTATCATTTCAATCGGCCAGTGCTGATTGGCAAGCAGACTATGAAGATAGCCACAGAGCCGATGGTATTATTTTACTCGGTTATGGCGATTACATTGATTACCAACCAAAATTTAACACCTTACTTGAACAAAACACTAAGTTTGTTTGTTGGGGTGCAACGGTTGATAATCGCCCAGATTTAACTGTTTGTTGTGATAACTACGGTGGCGGTAAGCTCGCCGCTGAGCACTTTATTGCTCACAGCAGAACTGATTGCGCTTTTATTGGTGATGCATCTGATCATAGCCCTGAATTCTTTAGTCGCTTTCAGGGTTTTAAAGATGAGCTATTAGCTAACAACGTAAAAATAAACGAACGTAAAATGGCTAATGCTATATCTACTGAAGAATCTGGATATCACGCCACTCGTTCGCTTATCGCTAATAATATTAAATTTAACGCCTTATTTGCTGCAAGCGACTTAATTGCTATTGGCGCTATACGTGCACTTAAAGAAGCAAATATTAACGTGCCAAAAGATGTTGCGGTAGTCGGCTTTGATAACATAGCCATTGCTAGTTATGTAAACCCACCGCTGACGACGATAGAGCAAAACACCACTGTTGCAGGGCAAATGCTCGTAG
Organism: Pseudoalteromonas sp. TAE56; assembly: GCF_000497955.1. Classification (NCBI taxonomy): domain Bacteria; kingdom Pseudomonadati; phylum Pseudomonadota; class Gammaproteobacteria; order Alteromonadales; family Pseudoalteromonadaceae; genus Pseudoalteromonas; species Pseudoalteromonas sp. TAE56. The sequence goes on along the minus strand of NZ_AUTN01000104.1, from coordinate 121,714 downwards.
AGAACTTATTAAAACTGATACGTGGTGAAGAAGTACAAAGTACCCTATTAGCTCCTATTCTCATTCCTAGAAGGTCAAGCTGAGCTTATTTTTTAAGCAAACACCGGCTACATCTGTTCACATCCATTTACAAACAATAAAATTGTATAATAAACAATAGATTAAAATAAAAATCATCTGAAAAACTATACTTTTCCGTCAAAAAGACATCAATTCCTCCCCCCTTAGCAATAGCTAGTCGTTAACTGTATTTACTATTTTGTGTCTGTAATGTAAATTTATTGTGCCGCTATAACCTTACTCTGTAACTTTATAGCTTAAATAACAATAATATCTCAGGGATTTACATATGTTTAAAACTAAAGCTCTATCAAATGCAATAAGATACTCTTTATTGCTAGGCTCTGTAGCCTTAGCGCCTAACGCGCTAGCTCAAGAAAATGACTTGAATTCAGACGTAGAATTAGAAGAAGAAGCACCTGAACGAATAGTTGTAACAGGCTCACGTATAAGAAAAGCTGAATTTTCAAATGCATCACCAATTCAAATTATCAATGGCGACTTATCTCGTGAAATGGGTTTATTTGATGCAGGCTCAATGCTTCAATCGACCAGCCAAGCGGCTGGNCTGGTGCTCAAATAGATAATACATTTGGTGGTTTTGTACTAGATAACGGTCCGGGCGCTGCAACAATCGGATTTCGTGGTTTAGGTGCTGAACGAACTCTTGTACTTATTAATGGCCGAAGAATGGCTCCTGCTGGCGTTGGTGGTGCACCAACATCCCCTGATTTGAATTTAATACCTGGCGTAATGATTGAACGTGTAGAGAATTTATTTGATGGCGCATCAACCGTTTATGGTTCTGATGCGGTAGCGGGTGTAGCTAACGTAATATTGAAAAAAGATGTTGAAGGTTTTATTTTTGATGCATCTTATCGTCAACCTAAAGGTGAAGGCGGTGAAGAAACTGTACTTTCGGGTATGTGGGGCAAAACCATGGATAATGGTTTTATCACTGTAGGCGTTGAATATTCAGAACAAAAATCTCAATCTTTATCTGGTAACCCTTTTGTTAAAGGATGTGAAGAGCGTATTTGGGAAGCTGAAGATGGCAGTATCGTGACGAGAAACAGTGGCTATGGTCCTGTAGCGAGTGGTGAAGATTCATGTGATATTTTCCCTCTAACAAACCGTATTAGCGTACCTTCTTTCTTTGGTAGTGTTTATTACACTCCTAACTTTACAAACACTGGTATTCCAAACTTCAGCGAATCAACTGTACCATCAAGTCTTGAAGGATTTTTACCTTCATGGGTAGCTGGCGATTTCGATGGTGACGGTATAAACGATGGTGTATTTGTTGATGGAAACGGCGATGGTTTCCGTGACGTTGATTTCCAAGACCCTCTATACGCTTTCCAACAATCTGATTACTACAAAAGCGGTGATTACAGAAGTAAAAATGAACGTATTTCATTAATGCTTAATGGTGAATACAACTTCCAAGACGATAACGACACAACTTTCTACTATGAAGGTTTATATGCGAGTCGTAAATCACCAATTTTTAGCCCTGGTGCACAAATATTCCAACAAGTAGTGGCGTCAAACCCGTATAACCCTTGTGGTACAAACGGTATTGACTGTTTTGGCGTGTTAGGTGTGGGCCCTGGTGGACCAGAAGCCGTTCAGCCAATCATCAACATTCGTGGTGACCGTGATCAAACTGAGGTTGAAGTTTCACAATATCGTTTAGTTACTGGTGTTACTGGTAACCTCGGTATGTTTGAAAACATTGGTTTAGACAATTGGTACTACGACGCGTCTGTATCGTACAGCGCATCTAAAGGTACTGACCACCGTGTTGGTATTGATGAAGAGCGCTTGATTAACTCATTAGAAACTGCTGTTCTTAATGATGATGGTACTGTTACCTGTGGTACTGGTTCTGATGGATGTGTTCCTGTTAATTTATTTGCAGACAGTATTTACCAAGAAGGCGGCGGTACGCTTTCACCTGAAGAAGCGGCCTATTTATTTATTGACCGCGACATCGAAACTAAAGTAAACCAGTTTGTTTTTAATGCATTCATGGGTGGTGACTTCTTCGCACTACCATGGAATAACGAAACTGTTGCAGGTATCGTTGGTATTGAATATCGTCGTGATGAGATTGAATCAAATCCTAATGCAGCAGCATCACAAGGCTTACTATGGGGCTACTTTGCTGACCAAGGCGCTGATGGTTCTCGTAATCTAAAAGAAATATTTACAGAAGTTGACTTCCCTTTACTTAAAGGAGTTAAAGGTGCTGAAGAACTTACATTTACAGCTTCTGGCCGTGTTTCTGAGGAATCTTTCTACGATGCTGAATCAACTTATAGTCTTAAAACTATCTACCGTCCTGTTGATTGGTTTACTCTTCGTGCTACAAAAGGTACTTCTTATAGAGCGCCAAACTTACGTGAACGTTTCTTAAACGGTACGTCTGGTTTTAATACAGTTGCCGATCCATGTGTTGTTCCGGAAGATGCTCGTAATATTGACCCATTGAACCCAGGTTCAGCAGCTACATATAATGCAGCTGAAGAAACACGTGATACAGCGGTATTAAACGCTTGTCAAGCATCAGGTATTGATCCAACTACTCTTGGTTTAGGTCAAGGTGGGACTGATTCATATACTGCTACTTACAGCGCTGAGATTGAAACTGGCGGTACAACTGAGCTTAGTGCTGAAACATCAGTGGCTAAAACATACGGTTTTATCTTTGAACAACCGTTCACTGATGCATTTGATTTAACAATGTCATTAACTCGTTTTGATATTGAAGTAACAAATAGTATTGCAGAGCCAAGTGCTTTCTACAGTATTGGTCAGTGTTATTCTGCAGATGGTAATGATGCTTTTTGTAGCCGTATAGGGCGTGACGAAAATGGTCAAATTGATTTAGTTGATGCTAGCTTTATCAATATTGGTTTAATCTCATCTAAAGGTTTTGATTATAATATCTACTTTGAAACAGATACGGTAATTGCAGAAGAAAACTTAGGTATTACACTAGACCTTCAAGCTACGCGTATGACAGAGCAAGTTTTTGATGTACTTGGTACTATTGATGACAATATGGGTGAGCCAGATTCACCAGAATGGCGCGGTACAGCACGCTTACAACTTAAATATTCTGATTTTAGATTTAACTGGGAAACACGTTTCATCGGTAAAGGTCGTGAAGATGAAGATGATTTAGGTGAATTCGAAGAAGGTACTGCAGGTTGTCGTGGTTTAACTGACGCAAATGGTGCTCCACTTAAATGTCGCCCTGTTGGTTTCACTGATGACTACTTTGTACATAACATCGGTATGACTTGGTCTAACGATGCTTATAAAGTGAACTTTGGTGTACGTAACGTATTTAATGAAGCTCCACCAAAAGTAGATCCAAATGGTTCTTTCTCAAATACTAACATTCCTCTAGGTGTTGGTTATGATACTTCAGGACGTAGCCCGTACATCAGTTTTACAGCTTCTTTTTAATTAGAATTGGCTGAGTATATATTCAATCCAGATGGCCTAAAATTTTAGGCCATTTTTTTTGAGGGAATAAAAAATGAAACTTAAAAAAAGAATGTTAGTAGGATTTACCTTACTAAGCCTATCTTCTTTCGCTAATAGCGAAACTGAAGATGCGACACAAGTGAGCAGTATCGATGCTTTCTCAATGTCATCGGCTATCCGTAGTGTTGTAGCATCACCTGATGGTAAGAAGCTTGCTATTTTAAGAGCGACCACCAAAAATGGTGACTATATAATTGAGATAAGAGATCCAAATAACCTAGAAGCAGACCCCGTAAGGTTGGGCGCTGATAAAATGCTGATATCTTCCATCGTATGGTTAAACGATGAAAAACTTGGCGTTATGTTTAGACAAATACTAGAAGATGGAAGTCGCAAATACTGGGTTAATAAGTTTGCAATAACTGATGCAGATGGTGAAGGCGACTGGTTATTACCATTTAAGAAAAAGCGAAATGTTCAATTTAATATAATAAATATACTTCCAGACAAAAAAGATGAAGTACTCGTAGAAGTTGATATTAACAATAACTACATTCCAGATGTAGTGAGATTTAATATTAACACTGGACGAAGCGTTACTGTAATGCGCGGAAATGAAAAAGTATCAGGCTCGTTTGTTTCTGACTACGATGGTGAAATAAGAATAGCCCAAGGTTGGAATAAATCTGATAACGCAATCGATTATTATGCCCGAGATAAAGGCAATGATGATTGGAAAGTAATTAAGCAAGTTAGTCCTAAAAAGCGTGAAAACTTTGAGATATTAGGATTTGCAAAAGGTAATCCTAACGAAGTTTATGTTAACGCCAACTTAGGCGAAAATACGACTGGCATTTATATTTACAATATTAAAACAGGTCAGTATTCTGAACGTCAATTTGGTCTTAAGTCTGTAGATACAGACGGTGTTATACTTGATACCGACGGCACTTTACAAGGCTTTCGCTATACAACCAAGCAGCCTAAGTTTTATTTCACAGACCCAAACCTTCAAGCACTTAACGAATCTGTTGCCTCTTTATTTAAAGATAAGTTTGTACAAATCATTAGTAGCTCTGATAACGATAACGTATTAGTGGTCAGAGTATCTGCTGACGATAATCCTGGCAGCTATTACATTGTTACTGATAAGCAGAAGCTGACTAAAATTGGTGACCGACTTCCGTTTATTGATAAAAGTAAATTAGGATCCGTTAAATATATCTCTTATAAAGCAAGAGATGGACGCAAAATAAAAGCGTATGTAACCATCCCTGCGACTAAAGGTCCTTACCCTGCGATAGTACTTCCTCACGGTGGTCCTTGGGTGCGTGACTCTGTTGTATTTGATGACTGGGCGCAGTTACTCGCCTATCATGGTTACGTCGTTATTCAACCAAACTATCGTGGATCTACGGGGTACGGTCTGGAGCATTGGATAGCCGGTGATAATAACTGGGGCTTGAAAAAACAAGATGATTTAGACGACGCGGCACAATATTTAATAGATAAAGGCTTAGCAACAAAAGATAAGCTTGCTTTATTTGGTTGGAGTTATGGCGGTTATGCTGCATTTGCTGCATCTATGCGTGAAAACAACATATATAAATGTGTTGTTGCCGGTGCAGGGGTAAGTGATTTAAGCCGTATTAATGCAACTCTTAACGAAAATCGCTTTTTAAGTATTTTACAACGCCCTACGATTACAGGTGTATCCCCTGTAGAGCAAGTAAATAAAGTAAATATTCCTATACTGGTTGTGCATGGTGATATCGACAGTCGTGTTCCAGTAAAACACAGTAGAGACTTCGTATCTGAGCTTGAAAAGTACAAAAAAGACTTTAAATATATTGAGCTTGAAGATGCCGATCACTTTTCTGATACGCTTTTCTACGATCATAAAAAAGAATTTTATACCGCGTTGTTATCATGGTTTGATAATAAGTGTGGCCTCAAATAATGTAACTAAAAAGTGACACTCATTTTATTTGAAGAGCATTCTTTTGTTTTAATATTAAGTGAGTACATAACAAAAAGGCTTCTAAATTTATTTAGAAGCCTTTTTTAATAACTACAGCATGTTTTATATTAGTCTTTAAGCGATTCGGCAACCACCGGATAATAGTCCCAAACTTGTTTATCACTGAGTGAGCGTACAAGCTTAATGTATTCTGCATGTGTCCAAGCTAGAGGTGTTGCTGAGTTTGTGCCCTCGCCTAACGCATAACCTGCTTTATTTACACCCACGCCATCCCATACTTGCTCAGGTAGCATCATGCCGCTATTAGCAAACTGCTCTAAACCTTTTACGTAACTATTTTTAATGTCCGCTTGTTTTGCATCATCTAGCGTATTATTTGCGTTTGCGGCCGCTATTTCATAGTGTCCGCGTTCGCCTGTAAAAAATGGCCATACACGACCACGTTGGCCTGGCGTGTTGCTCCCGCTTTCGGCGTAATTAGTACCTGTGATTTCATCTTCGCCGTAACCGTCGTTGCCATAACGGCGATAGCCTGCAAATGTGCCGCTACCATCGGTAAAGTTAAAGCTGTATTTAACTTGTAAGTTATCTTCAAGCGTTTCGTCGTCATACTCAGGCAGGGTTTTAACTATACTTGAATCGTTGGCACTTCTTACTCCATAGCGGACTAATTCTAAAAAACCACCGTCTAAAATCTGCTTTTTGTTAAAACCTTCACGGCCATTGTTGGCGTTAATTTTAGTATTAGAGTTAGCGTCGGTGTCTTGACCTATACGAATAAAATACTCGCCATCGGTGCTATCACCTTTTAAATTACCTTCGGTGGTAAACATTTGCGATTCTATATCACTGTTGTACTTTTTAGCCGTTGCTAAATAACGATCTGCATTTTGAGTATCACCACTGAGTGTTGCTATGTCACTGGCTGNCAGCCGTTGTAGAAGGAGAATAACCACTTTGCTCTTCCCAGCGCTCTTGCTGTGTTGCAGGTGGAGTGATTTGCATGTCGTTCCATAAAATTTTAGCTCTTCCGCCATCAACTAAAAAGTCAGCTGCCGGTTTTAGCATGCGTGCGTACCAATCTTTAAGTTCGTTATCACTTAGTACGTTTGCTTGATGTAACTTCCACGCGAGCATAATTGGCATAGCTGTTTGATCTAGCTGTACCCCTACCCATTCAAGTTCACCATCAACATGTGTTTTTTGTAAAAACCATCCTGTATCACCATTGTTACCGGGGGTTTTGCTAGTAACTTGTACTTTTTCAAGGTATTCGAAGGCCGTTTTTGCAGTCGCTGTATCGCCTAAGGCCATAAATGCCATAGCTACTTGATAAAAATCACGAACCCATACCGCTTTGTAACCAGTCGAACCCTCTTTGGCTGAAACAGTTTCACCCCAAGGATTAGAAAGTGAGGCAATGAGCGCACCCGCATTAGTTTTGTCTTCTTGCGCTTTTAGTACCATTGCACTGGTATAAAGTAGCTTACCGTCATCGGCTGTTTGCTTAACCATTGTATTTAATGGCTCAAGGCTTTGTAAATAATCTTCCCAGCCTAGCGCTTCACCTTTACCGTTGTAGGCATCAAGCACATTTTGATAACCTTTAGATAAGCTCTGTGCACCTTGTTGCTGGCTTTGCTGCTGCGTTTTACCAAAGCTTAGTGCTAAATCAAATGTGGTATTACTATCGATAGTACCAAGCTCTGCCAGCAGAGTGACGTTACCGGCCTTATCGCCAGTGTTTGAATATTGTTTGCTTAGTGTGTGTTGTTTTTTAAGTGAGGTGATGCCATCGCTCACGCCTGTAAAGCCTACGCTTTGCATTTTGAATGGCGTAGATGATTGTAACGTTAAAAAATTATCATCTTCCCATGCCACTAAGCCTTGCTCAGTGGTTTTTGCAAAATCACCTAAGCCGTTGTTGTTTATATAAGGGTTAACAGCAACATACGCTTTCACGCCTTTAAGTGATGTATTAAAAATACTGCGTACAAACAATGTTTGTCCGTCAGGGTCGGTGAATATGTGTTTTTCGAGGGTAAAACGCCCTTTCTTATCTGTACTTGTGACTTTGTAAGCAAGCGATAGTGGTCTGCCTTTATCGTCTTTATGTAAGTAATCAATTGTAACGTCTAAGTCGTCAGCTTCAGTGACTGTAAAATCTTTACCGGTTACTACAAACTGCATATCTTTAATTTGAGCTTGGTGAATGAGTCCAAACATAGTTTCGGTGATCATACCTTTGGCAATTGAAAACCATACTTTTGATACTTCACCTGTCGCAGCGTTGTTATTATATTGGCCGTTTTGGTATTGCTCAAAAGAAGTACCAATTCCGGTTTTACCCGCGTAAGCCCAAAATGGTTCAACACCTGGTGCGCCAGGGGCTGCTGAAACTGTAGCGTCAATATTTTCGTTATTCGTATTTTGTGCACCACAGGCTGTTAAGCCCAAAGTTAAAAGAGCGGTAGTAATAAGGTTATATTTTTTCATTGTGTGACCCTTAGTTTGAATTTTTAACGCGCATTACAGCAATCGCAGCAACAACAAATGATGCGGCACCAATTAATAATGCGTAAATAGGCTGGTTAGAAAATACGTGGCGTAAAATAAGCCCTAAAATACTAGCGGCAAGCAATTGCGGTATAACAATAAAGAAGTTAAAAATACCCATATACACGCCCATTTTGTTACTCGGTAGTGCATTACTTAACATTGCATAAGGAAGCGACAAAATAGATGCCCATGCAAAGCCAACACCTATCATAGGTATAAGGAGCATTTTTGGATCTGTTATAAACATAAAGCTCGCAAGGCCCAATGCGCCTAGTAATAAGTTAAAGCAATGTGCGCCTTTTAAGCCCATCTTTTTAACTAAGAATGGAATACACATAGCAGCAATGGCCGCAAAACCATTGTAAGCTGCAAATAAAATACCGACCCAGTCGGCACCATCGTTGAATGCTTTACTGGTTGCATCGCTGCTACCATAATGAAAGCTTGTTACTGCGGCTGTGGTGTATATCCACATAGCAAATAACGTAAACCAGCTAAAAAACTGCACCCAAGCAAGCTGCTTCATTGCCTCTGGCATGGTAAATACATCTTGTACTACTTGGTAAAAACCGCCTTGTATTTTGTTAGCAGCCTTTAATGCGCTTGCTATCCACTGCACAATACCAAACGCTAGTAAGCCACCAGCAAGTAGGTATAACTCTTTTTCAAGCGATAAACCCATTACTAAAGCAAGTGTTGCTAAACCTAACACCACAAAAATAATGGCACCTTTATTGAAGTTGATATCTACTAATGCGGTGTTAGTCGGTTTGGCAGTGTGGTTTTCAAAAGCAGCTAATTGCTCAGGGCTATATTCTTTAGTTCGCATAACTGTCCAGAGAACTGCAACTAGCAATACAACCCCACCCCAATAAAATGAATATTTAACAGATTCAGGGATTTGCCCTGGCGCAGCAGTATTACTTACGTCAAACCAATTGGTCATCATCCATGGTAGTGCTGAGGCTAATACCGCACCAATACCAATAAAAAAGCTTTGCAAGCCATAGCCCGTAGCACGTTGTTTTTCTGGCAGGTTATCGCCTACAAGTGCTCTAAAAGGTTCCATAGTGACGTTGATTGATGCATCCATAATCCACAACATACCTGCCGCAATCCAAAGGGTTGGTGAATGCGGCATGATAAAGAGTGAGATAGTAGTAAGTACCGCCCCTATGAAAAAGAATGGACGTCGACGACCAAAACGTCCCCATGTTTTATCACTCCAATAACCAATTATTGGTTGCACTATTAAACCTGTTAGCGGTGCTGCAACCCATAAAATAGGAATATCATCAACTTGTGCGCCTAGGGTTTGAAAAATACGGCTCACATTGCCGTTTTGTAGTGCAAAACCAAATTGAATGCCTAAAAAGCCAAAGCACATATTCCATATTTGCCAAAAACTTAGATTTGGTTTGTTGCTGTCATAATTATTATTTTGATTATTCATGATTAGCCTTATTAGTTAAAACTGCGCTACTAAATGCATCTAGCGAAAGCATAAGCTTTGTAACTTCTTTGTCAGTGATGATCTTTACCGTATTTTGTTCAAGTAAGTCGTGTAGCGGTTTATTTCGCTCAAAGGTCTTTACTTGCTCTGGTGTTAAATTAATTAATACCGTTTGTGGCTCCTCACTAAAATTACTAAAAACATAAATAGATTGCTGTCCCAGCGTGCGTACAAAACCAACAACACGCTCGCTACCACTAACCGAAAGCGCTGTCATGGTTCCACCTACAACAGCGGGTAAACTATTAAGAGCCATTATTGCTTTATAATAATCACGAAGTGATGCTTGTTCGCTCGTTAAGTTAGCGCCGTCGAATTTACCTTTATTCATCCATGCTTGATGCGCTGGTACACCAATATAATCAAAAATGCTGGTGCGAGTAGGTGTTCCAAAACCTGCGTTTTCAGATCCGTCCTCTCCCACATCTTGGGCAAAATATAATAAAGTGGGTGCGCGACTAATTAAGCTAGAAACGACCATTGCTGGTTTCCCCCAGCGTGCATCACCTGCAAAATCAGGGCTAGCAATGCGTTGTTCGTCGTGATTTTCTAAAAAGTGCAGCATGTGCGCTTCAATATCAGTAACTTGGCTTTGGGCTGGAAAAATAGTATTGGCAGCTTGCTTATTCTGCATAATGGCTTTTAATGTGTCGTAAAAGCCGACTTTGTCATACAAGTAATCCATTTTTCCTTGCTGAATATACGCTCTGTACATTTGTGGGTTGTAAACTTCAGCCAATAAAAACGCATCGGGCTTTTGCATTTTTATTGATGAATTTAAAAAGCTCCAAAATTCAACCGGTACCATTTCGGCCATATCGTACCTAAAGCCATCAACGCCTTTATCGAGCCAGTACAAAGTGATGTCTCTAAATTTATACCAACTATTAGGAAGCTCTTTATTTTGCCAAAACGCATAATGAGCGCGATAATCTTGGTTTTCTAGTTCTTTGGGTAATGCAGGAAAGTCATAGCTGCCATCAGGCTTAACGCCATAATTCACTCTTACGGTTTCGTACCAATCGTTAATATCTGGCTTGGGTGCACGCGCCCCATTACCCGTCCATTTAGTGGGTGTTTCGTCAAAAAAACCATCAGCTAAAGGGTGAGTATTACCCCCTAAAACTGTATAGCTTTGTGATGTTGGAACCTGAAAAGACTGACCTGGTACATAATAAAAGTTATTATTTTTATCGTACTCTTTGCTGGTGTCGTCTTGCTCACCAAAGTCTTTTACTCCTTTGGGTTTTGCTACTGATTTATAATCACGCGCAACATGGTTAGGCACAATATCAATAACCACTTTCATACCATGTTGATGAGTGCGCTCAATCAGATCACTAAACTCACCCAACCTATTAGTCACATTTATCGCTAAATCTGGGTTTACGTCGTAGTAATCTTTGATTGCATAAGGTGAACCTGCACGGCCTTTAACTACATCAGGGTCGTCTTGCGTAATCCCATACTCGGTATAATCGCCCACTAGCGCATGATGTAAAACACCGGTATACCAAACATGGGTCGTACCCAATTCTTTAATACCTTTAAGTGCAGCATCGTTAAAGTCAGCAAATTTGCCTACACCATTTTGCTCTTTTGTACCCCAAGGTACATTTGCGGTTAGTGTGTTACCAAATAAGCGTGTAAATACTTGGTATACAACAGGCTTTGTTAACTCATTTTGCGCCTGTTTAGGCGCTTGCTGTTGTTCGGTTTCTTTATTATCTGAGCAGGCACTTGTTATAAGTGCGCTACACAGTAATGCGGGTACATAAACTGATTTTTTCATTGTGTGTCTTTTTGTCAGTAGTGTTATAGCTTTATACTAAAGATATCTGCAGCAAGCATACAGTTGCTGCATACGTATTCACTTAAACATTCACGGCGTATTAATCACTAATACCGTAGCAGCCATTGGCTTTAAGTTAATATTGTTAGTTAGTTTAAAAGTGTGTTGTTTGAATAATGCCTGCGCATTGGCATTTTTTGGTATAACTTCTTGCATGTAATCAAGATTATGCTTTTGTTTTACTTTGTTTTTATTCATAAAAACTAATACTGTTTGCGTATCACTAACGCGAGCATAACTATACACACCATTGTTCGGGCTGAAATGAACGAGCTTACCCTTTGTAAGTGCCGGGCTTTGCTTTCTAAAGTTAAGTAGCGTGCTTATAGTCTTGTGCATATCGCGCTGCTCTTTACTTAAACCTATTCCAGTAAACGCATTGGCGTTTTGATTTTTAAACCCACCTGGAAAATCAATGCGTATATCACCATGATCTTTACTCGGCGTGTTATCTAATAATATTTCGGTTCCATAATATATTTGTGCAATGCCGCGCGTTGTTAAAAACAAAGTCATCGCCATTTTAGTTTTAGCTAAGTCTTGCCCAAGCTCCGTATATACACGGCTCATATCGTGGTTATCAGCAAACACCATAATGTTATTGGTGTCTGGGTATAAAAAATCGTTAGCTAATGACTGATATACTTTAACCCAGCCTGTACTCCAACTTTCATCTTCATTTAAAGCTCGAATTACCGCCTCTTGCAACGAAAAGTCCATCACACTGGGTAAGCTTGACACATACCCATCTTGATTAACTTTGCCGCGCTGCCAATACGACGCTATTGCAGGGTTTGAAGTCCACTCTTCGCCAACAATATTAAAGTGTGGGTATTCATCCATAATGGCCTTGGTCCAATCACTTAAAAACGCTTTATCTGAATAAGAATAGGTATCTACACGAATACCGCTTAAATCTGCGTATTCAATCCACCAAATTGCATTTTGAATCAAATACTCATTTAATAATGGTTGGCGCTGATTTAAATCGGGCATGCTAGCGACAAACCAACCATCGCTAAATTGGCGTTTATCGTAGTTACTTGCGTGTGGATCTTGAATTGTTTGGCGCGCATGGCTTGTGGCATTTTTGCCATTTTCAAACTGCCCATTAAAGTTAATCCAATCTTGAGTTGGTTTATCCTTCATCCACAGGTGCTCAGAGCCAAAGTGATTAAGCACCATGTCCATAACAAGCCCAATTCCCTGCTCTTTAGCCTTTGTTGACAACGTTTTATACAACTGGTTTGAACCCATACGTGGATCAACGTTGTAAAAGTCTGTAATCGCGTAACCATGATAAGAGTAATCTGGCATGTTGTTTTCAAGCACTGGAGTAAGCCAAAGCTGTGTCACGCCTAGATTATTTAAATACGGCAGCGCATTAATTACACCTTGAATATCACCGCCATGTCGCCCGCCTTTAAAGCTTGTATTTGCACTTTCTAACATACCTCTAACTGTATCGTTTTTTTCATCACCATTTACAAAGCGATCTGGGTTAATTAAATATAAAGCATCTGCATTTGTGAAACCTTGGCGTTGCGCGCTATGTTTATCTCGGGTAAGTAAAGGAAATTCAAAGCTATGTACTGGATCGCTACTCTTAAATTGAAGCGTTCCTGCTTTGGCGTTATCGCTAATATTTAAATGTAGAAAAGCATAATTAGGGTTGTCAGTGCGGGTTACGTTATTAAGATTAACCCCTTTATACTTATCTAATTTAAATTCTTCGTTCGCTATATTTTGCTCATGTACGAGTACTGTAATGTTATTTTTATTCATGCCTACCCACCAATTGGCAGGCTCTACATTAAGTGCATAACTAAAGCTTGGTAAGCTACATGCGCTTACTAGTAAAAGTGTGTTTAAAAATCGCATTGTTATACCTTTTTAATGCTGGCTAAAAAATTCTGGTGAGTTGGTAGCTGCGCAACTGTTGAGTTTATCAATGTTTTTAAAGTAGAGAATAAATCGCTTAGTTGATCATCACTTAGTGAATCAACAATACTGTTATAGTCATCAGGGATAAGCCCTTGCCCTATCATGACTTGCTGCCAAGCAACTTCAGCGAATAGTTCATCATCTTCCCGCACTACTTTGCCTGTTTGTTTAAATAAACTCAGTTTATGGGTAAGGGAATTTGGTATATCCATTTGCATGCATTGACGCCAAAACGGGGTATCTTCTCGCTCGGTGAGTTTATAATGCAAAATAATAAAATCGCGTATATGCTCTATTTCAATAACGCTTTGTTTATTAAACTGCGTTACTAACGCATCGCTAATGCCATTATGTGGAAATAGTTTAATTAAGCGTGTAACCGCAGTTTGAATTAAATGAATACTGGTTGACTCAAGCGGCTCTAAAAATCCACTTGATAAACCAACCGCGACCACGTTTTTATGCCACTGCTTTAAGCGCCGACCTGTTTTGAATTTTATAATACGGGGCTCTGTAATTGGCTCAGCGGGTAAGCTTTTTAGCAGTAACTGCTTAGCATCATCATCTGACAAGTATCTACTGCAATAAACAAGGCCATTGCCAATACGATTTTGCAGTGGTATTTGCCATTGCCAACCAGCACTATGTGCAATAGATCGCGTATAAGGTTTTAGCTCATTGGTACTTTGCGTTTGAACAGCCACTGCACTATCGCATGGTAAGTAATGAGACCAATCAATAAACCCTGTATTAAGTGTTTGCTCAATTAACAAGGCACGCAGCCCGGTGCAATCTATAAATAAATCACCACTAATTTGACTATCGTTATTAAGTGTTAGGCTTTTAATATTGCCTGTATAGCATTGTTCAACATGGTCTATTTTTGCATCTATATATTTAACACCGCGCGATATAGCCAACTTTTTTAGATATTCAGCGTAAAGCGTCGCATCAAAATGATATGCATAACTCAGCCCAGGTAGTTGAGTATTTGGGATGGTATTTAAAGGGGCAAACCTATGCTGTTTAGCCGCTTGGTAATTGAGTGAAAAATCCCATAGTTCGTCTTCGCAACCCGTAACTTGGCCTTTTAACCAAAAATTATAAAAATCACAAAAGGGAAAATCTTTACCAAACGAGCCAAACGCATGCATATAGCTATGCGATTGGGTTTTCCAGTTTTCGAACTCTATACCTAATTTTATTGAAGCATTAGTGGCATTAATAAAATCTTGCTCGTTTATACCCAGCGCGTTATTAAGTTGAATAATAGGCGGTATTGTTGCTTCACCCACTCCTACGGTACCAATAGCCGATGATTCTATTAGTGTGATATTAATTACTTTACCTAACACTTTATTAAGCAGTGCTGCTGTTATCCAGCCTGCGGTACCACCGCCTGCAATTACCACGTGTTTTATTGGTTTCATATTATTATCCACGTTTTATTAAATGTAAGTACGGTTAAAAAGTTAGGTAAACTAGCTATAAAAAAGCCCTTGTAACACAAATTACAAGGGCTTCTACACACAGCTTTTATTATAGCTTGTAGCTAAAGCCTAACAAGTAAGTGCGACCGTAATCTTGGTAATCACGTACTTGTAAAGCATTGTCGCCTGAAAGCGACGTAAACGGTTCTTCGGTTAGGTTTTGTACTTGGAACTGAATTGATAAACCTTCAAGGCTCTCTATACCTGCTTCACTAAAGTCGTAACCCGCTTGAACATCCCAAATAGTTTCACCTAAAATATCAACTTGTTCCGTATCAAAGCCTAAACCATATACATCGCCTTTAAAGGCACTCCGTTTACGCATACTGGTACGTAACTGCATACCATGCATTTCGTAGTAAACCGTTAAGCTTTGAATTTTATCTGAAAGACCAGGTAGTTCGTAATCGTTACCGTTTTGGTCCTCAATATCAGACTCAATACCAGTATGGCTGGCAATTAAACCAAAACCTTCAAGAGACGGATGGAAGATTTTAAATGGTAATGCCAGTGACAGCTCATAACCATATAAATCGCCACCGCCGCCATTTATTTTACCACTGCCAGTACCCGATGATGTTGCTGGTAATTCTCCGGTAGATGGATCTGCGACACCCGACATATCAATTGCGTAAGTACCGTCAAAAATCCACTGAGTTAAATCTTTATAGAAAAACGCTGCAGAGAAGTAACCCTCATCACTAAAGTAATTCTCGTAAGTAAAATCGTAGCCTGTTGCTTCTTTAGGCTCTAAATTTGGATTACCACCCGATACAGACCAATAGTTACCATTTTCATCTGGCGTTTGATTATATGACGCATTAACTGATGAATTCATTTCATCTAAGCGTGCACGAGAAATTGTTTTAGCAGCACCAAAACGTATCGTTTGTTGCTCATCAATCGCAAGTGACAGGTTTAAGCTAGGTAATACGTGTGAGTAATCATGACTTATGTTTGTAGGTGATGTAACAACCACACCATCAACAGTACTAAATGCGTTACCTTGTGATGATTGATCAGTTTGTACATAACGCACGCCCACGTTACCCGTTAATGCAAGACCGCTTACTTCAGCATTAATATTTGCTTGAACAAATGCAGAAGTAATTTCTTCTCTTACAGTCCACGATTTCGTCGCATGACTTGTATTTGTTAAGCTCTCTGCAAGTAAGTCGTAATAACCATCGTTAACTAAGCCATTTACGTCATAAGCAATCATATCGCCCATGCCTATAAAGCCTAGGTCAACACTTCCGTTACGGTACTGTTCTGGCACGCTAAGCATGCCTGGGTTATCAAGCGAAAAGCTAGATAACGTCATAAAGTAACCTTCTGAATCTTTTGTTTTCTCACGTTCTTTGTAAGACATACCAAATTCAATAGAGCTTATGTACTCGTTTTCTAATACCTTTGAAGCCGCTATTTTTAATGTTGATAATTCATCTTCAATGGTCGGTGCATTAATAAAACCATCTTGCGCTTGGTTTTCATACTCAGTGCCAGTCAAACCATATTTATCGTTAAGTGCAGAGCTTGCACCCCACGATAGTGGGCCACCTAATTGTATTAAACCATAATCGCTATAATCTAAATCATGTGAAAAAGTAGCTCCAGTGTTACCACCATTAAATGTGTAACCCAAGTTATCTGCTACACCGCGAGCATCACCACGACCAGTGCCTGAATAGCTTTCAACACTCCATATTTTGCGCTCTACTTGTGAGTAACTTGCATCAAACTCAACTGACCATGAATCGTCAATATCGTATTTAGTATTAAAACCAAAGGCTGTAAGTTCGGCTTCGCGTTCTTCATAATCGTTACGAACTACAACACGCTGACCTTGTGTTACTGCACTTGTTATAAAGCCAGATGCTTCATCAACTACAACACTATTTGCATCAATACTACCTTGTCCCCATGCAAATGGAACTTCAATACCGCGTAGAATTTTTTCATCTGTAAAATCTACATATAACGCATCAAACGTCATATTTAATTTATCTGTGGGCGCCGCTTCTAAAACAAGCATTGCCGAATCACGCTCAAGCGTTGATGAACGTACGTAAGGTTTAGCACCACCTAAAATTGAATAATCGTTACCATTTTCAGTGAATTCTGGATAACCCCATGAGTTCCAACGTTTTTCTTGATTTGGTGAACTCATGGTGTTTAGTGCAAATGCAACACCAATGGTATCGTCTGCAAATTGATCAATGTATGAAATAGTGCCTCGGTAACCGTCGTCGTTGCCGTCAGGGTTTAATTTACTAAAGCTGGTTTGCTCATACTGTCCATTTACTTGTACAACACGTTCGCCTTTGCTTAAAGGACGAACTGTTTGCATATTAATAACACCAGCAATACCCTCAGCATCAATACTTGCATTTGGCGTTTTATAAACAGTTACACCGCTCATTATTTCTGATGGGTAAAGGTCAAACTCTACACCACGGTTATCACCAATCGATACTTGTTCACGACCATTAAACGTTGTGCCACTTTCATTCTCGCCAAAACCACGAATAGAGACACGACTTGCTCGGCCGTCTAAGCGCTGAGCTGTTAAACCGGGTAAACGCGCAATCGATTCAGCAATTGAAGAATCTGGCAATTTGCCAATATCTTCAGCCGATATAGATTCTACAACCTGTGTAGAGAAGCGTTTTGTGTTAATAGACTCAACCACACTGCCACGAAAGCCTTTAACTTCGATAACTTCTACATCATCTTTTTTTATTGTATCTTCTTGAGCAGCCTGTGTAGCAAAGCTCGATAAGCCTGCAGCTGTTAATGCCAAAGTTAATATACTTGGTTTGAACATAGACATAATGTTTTCCCGTTACCCATATTGTGATACCCGCGTTCAATGTTTAAGTGATAGTTAAACAAGGCGAGCTAATTTTGTTGTCAGGATGAATATTAACGCCAGATTTATTTTATTAACAACTTTATGCATACGTATTCAACAATTTCAATGTAGCCTAACATTAACACATATTACACACATGTATTTTTAACCAATTGATTTTATTGGTAATAAGATAGATAAAAAACATAAGACAAACATCAATAGTCAAATCAATTCTATTGAAACTTAATGGCACTTTTACTTAAATGTAAACAAGGTGAAATTAATTATCACTGTCAAATAACGTTTAAATTATTCCACATTTACCAAGCGTTAAATTGGTCAGACCATTTCATATAGATCTTGGGATATATTTCCCTTACAGTACAATCTGTTAGATTCAATTTAACTAATAAATCAATGACTGACGTAATTGGTAAACAATAGATACGCAAAATGAACGCTACTAAAGCCACTCTAACCACTTATTTTTAATAAATTTATTGCATTATTTTTAGTGCATACGTATGCAGACTTTTTACAGGATTAAAGGCTTCACGTATGCTTTTTGCAAATAACGTGATTAATCGTAATCACAATAAAGAATAGTCTAAATACTGTGTGGAATGACGGAGAAAAGCATGACCCAAAAGCAGTGGTATAAAGGTGCGGTTATTTATCAAGTTTATCCGCGTAGCTTTCAAGATAGCAACAACGATGGTATTGGTGATTTAAAAGGGATTATTAATC
The DNA here is from genome assembly GCF_000497955.1 of Pseudoalteromonas sp. TAE56. Lineage (NCBI taxonomy): Bacteria > Pseudomonadati > Pseudomonadota > Gammaproteobacteria > Alteromonadales > Pseudoalteromonadaceae > Pseudoalteromonas > Pseudoalteromonas sp. TAE56. The sequence goes on along the minus strand of NZ_AUTN01000104.1, from coordinate 103,210 downwards.
GTATTGATTACATTAAAAGCTTAGGCGTTGATGCAATTTGGATTTCACCTTTTTTCAAATCGCCAATGAAAGACTTTGGCTACGATATTAGTGACTACCGTGACATTGACCCGCTTTTTGGTGATTTAAACGATTTTGATGAACTTATTAGCCAAGCCCATGATCGCAATATTAAAATTATAATTGACCAAGTACTAAGCCATACGTCAGATCAACACCAATGGTTTACAAATAGCCGCGAAAATCAAAATAACGATAAAGCGGATTGGTATGTTTGGGCTGAAGCCAAAGATGACGGCACAGCACCTAATAATTGGCTGTCTATTTTTGGTGGTGGCGCATGGCAGTGGGAACCTCGCCGTGGGCAATATTATTTGCATAACTTTTTAACCGAACAACCCGATTTAAACTTTCATAATCCTGACGTAAGACAAGCTGTACTTGATAACGTAGAGTTTTGGCTTAAAAAAGGCGTAGATGGCTTTAGATTAGATGCTATTAACTTTTGCTATCACGATGCACAACTTCGCGATAACCCAGCTAAACCAAAAGATAAGCGCCAGGGTCGTGGTTTTAGTGAGGATAACCCATACGCATTTCAGTATCATTACTACAACAACACTCAGCCAGAAAATATTGAGTTTATGCAAGACATTCGCACATTACTTAATAAATACCCAGGTACTGTATCGCTTGGCGAAATCTCATCAGAGGATTCATTAGCGACAATGGCGCAGTACACCCAAGGTGGCGATAAGCTGCACATGGGATATAGCTTTGAGCTCTTAACAAATGATTATTCAAGTGAATATATTAGAACTACGGTTCAAACTCTTGAACAACGTATGACTGAGGGTTGGCCGTGTTGGGCATTTAGCAACCATGATGTAGAGCGCGTAGCGAGTCGCTGGAGCGAAAATGGCATAATAAACCCTCAGCAATGTAAAATGCTAACCGCCCTACTTGCTTCCCTTCGTGGCAGTGTATGTATGTACCAAGGTGAAGAGCTTGGTTTAGGTGAAGCATCTGTTGCCTTTGAAGACTTACAAGACCCATATGGGATTACATTTTGGCCTAATTTTAAAGGGCGTGATGGCTGTAGAACGCCAATGCCATGGGAGCAAATTGATTCATCTCATGCCGGTTTTAGTGATGTAAAACCTTGGCTACCCATTGATGATGCACACAAACATCAATCAGTTGCGATGCAAACAAATGATAGTCACTCAATTTTAAACGCCTACCGTGAGTTTATGGCGTGGCGAAAAAAGCAAACCGTTTTACTTGAGGGTGATATTGAGTTTATTGAAACGCCTGAGCCTGTGCTTGCTTTTTATAGAACGCTTGGAACGCAAAAAATGCTTTGCCTGTTTAATCTAAGTTCTCAACAAACAAATATTGATATGCCGACATCAATCGTTAAAGAATATAACGAGCTTAGCCACCACAGCGCAAAATTAAGCCAAGACAGACTAACGCTTGAGCCTTTCGCTTGCTTTTATGCAGAGTGTTAATGACATCAATAATTACACTTAATGTTACAGCTAAGCTCTAAACATAAAAAGCCCAAGTAAATTACTTGGGCTTTTTTGTGCATTTAATTTTTCTAATGACTTTGGGTTTTACTGTTTAAGTAATCAGTTAAAGCAAATAAAACGCCTGACATTACAAACGTGACATGAATAGTCACTTTCCAAAGTAGCTCATCACTTGGATATGCACCTGAGTTAATAAAAACTTTTAATAACTCAACAGCAGAAATAGCCACTATCGCACTTATTAATTTCATCTTTAGACCTGAAAAACCAACTTTGCCCATCCAAGATGGTCTGTCTTCGTGATTATCAATATTAAGCTTAGAAACAAAGTTCTCGTAACCACTAAATGTAATGATCAGCAATAACCCCGCTAATAATGCCGTATCAACTAAAGTTAGAATACCGACAAGTAACTCTTGATTGGTTGCTGTAAATGTCGCAATACCCATTAAATAAAGCTGCTTAAAAAACTTTATTAACAACAGTACAACTGCAAATAGTAGACCCACAAAAAATGGGGCTAGTAACCAACGCCCTTTAAAAATAAAAGATTCTAATGCATGCTCTACTTTATTAGCTTGGCGTGGTTTTTTATTAGGGGTGTGTAATGACATTGGTTTGACTTTTAATTAAAAAAGCGACCTTAGCTTATAAACCACTACAACACAATGTTGCGAAATCCTGACAAGTGAATTACTCATCCTCACGATAAAAATATTTCGTTATCTTTTATTTCGTTTTCGTTTAAAAATCAATATACCAACAGAGTTGTTCTGGATTGGGCACTACTGGTTTAAACCTAACCTTAAACTGGGTAAATCAGTCATCACACCATTTTTTTAGGAATAAACGAATGAAAAAAGCATTGCTAGCATTAATCGTAGCTCCACTATTTGCAGTATCTGCGACTTACGCGGTAGCAGACGATGCGCCAACAGCTTCAGCCGAAATGGTAAAAGAATACACAGAAATGTGTGTTAACTGGGCTAAAGATGATGACGTAAGCAATGAAGAGCTAAATGCCTACGTATTAAAATGCGTAAATGATGAGCTTGAATCTGAAGGCTATAAAAAAGTATCTTCTGTTAAGATTTAATAATACCAATTGCATTAAATTAGTGAGCTATTATAGCGCTAAAAAAATAGCTCAATAGCAAGTCGAAAAGCATGACATATAGTTGTTTTATATAAATGTTTTTTAACACAGTGAGTGGGTTATTTAGTGCAACATAACGACCATGTTTTTAATAAAATTGGTATATCCAATACGCTTAGTTGAATGTACTGCTAATAAAGCCGTTGCGAAAACATTTAACTAGGCACAAAAAAACCGGAATAGACACAAGCTGTGCGTTCCGGTTTTTTTATAGTTTTTCAGCCTATAAAAAGTTATGAATAAGCGATAATGTGCTTATTCATCTTCTTTTTTAGCTTTAGGCTTTGCTTTAGCAGGTGCCTTTTTTGCAGCAGCTTTCTTTTTAGGTGCTGCCTTTTTCTTAGCTTCTTCTGTCCATTTACCTGCTTCATAATGAGCAGTCCAGCCAGTTGCTTTGCCGTCAACTTCAGTCATAACATACTGAGCTTTATTTTTACGGCTGTAGCGTACAACAGCAAGATTACCATCAGGATCTTTAGCAGGTGCATCAGCTAAGTAATAAAACTTAGGCGAGATACGGTCTCTAAAGCGTTTTAACTCTTCTACCTTAGGTGCACGTGTTTCACGAGACTTGGGAAAAGTATTTGCAGCTAAAAATATACCCGCGGCGCCATCACGTAATACGAAATACGCATCTGACTTTTCACACTCTAACTCAGTAATGTGAACAGGATCTTCTTTTGGTGGAGCAGCTTCGCCACTTTTAAGTAGTTTACGTGTGTTTTTACACTCGTCATTATTACAGCCAAAGTACTTACCAAAACGACCCGATTTAAGTTCCATGTCAGAACCACATTTATCACATTCGATAATTGGTCCGTCATAGCCTTTAATTTTAAAGGTACCTTCTTCAACAATATGCCCTTTACATGCCGGGTTATTACCACACACATGTAATTTACGGGTTTCGTCGATTAGGTATGAGTCCATTGCAGTTTCACAAATAGGACAACGCTTCATTTGCATTAACTTTTCAGTTTCTACATCTTCTACATCAGCTGCAACAGCTTCATCACCCGACACTAAGTTCATTGTCGTAGTACAACGCTCTTTTGGCGGAAGGCTGTAACCAGTACACCCTAAGAAAACACCGGTTGATGCCGTGCGTATACCCATTTTTCGGCTACATGTAGGGCATTCAATATCGGTTTCAACCATCTCGTTAAGACGCATGCCACCATTCTCTGGCTCGTCTTTAGCGACAGTTAATTGCGTTGAAAAATCAGCATAAAACTTATCTAGAACTTGAGTCCATACTCGCTCGCCTTCAGCGATATCATCTAAACGGCCTTCCATTTTAGCTGTAAAATCAAAGTTCATTAAATCAGTGAAATTTTCAACCAAGCGATCAGTAACTATTTCACCCATTTTTTCAGCAAAGAAACGGCGGTTTTCTACACGTACATAACCACGATCTTGAATCGTTGATATAATTGACGCATAAGTAGATGGACGACCAATACCGCGTTTTTCAAGCTCTTTTACTAAACTTGCTTCACTAAAGCGCGCTGGTGGTTTAGTAAAATGTTGCTTGGGATCAAGTTCGATTAAAGTAAGGATCTCACCTTCTTTAACAGCCGGTAGCGATTGATCTTCTTCGTTTTTCTTACGTACTGCAGGTTGTACTTTTGTCCAACCATCAAAGCGGAGCACACGGCCTTTCGCTTTAAGCTGGAAGTCGTTAGCCGCAACAGTTAGTGTTGTTAAATCGTATTCAGCAGGTACCATTTGGCACGCTACAAACTGACGCCAAATTAGCTCGTACAGCTTTTTAGCATCGGCGTCTACACCTTCAACATGACCAGATAACACGGTGACGCTTGAAGGACGTATTGCCTCATGCGCTTCTTGTGCATTGCCTTTGGAGCTGTAGCTAATTGGATCTTTTGGTAAGTATTTAGCACCAAACTCGTTTGTTACATACTCACGACACATTTCAACGGCATCTTTTGAAAGATTAGTTGAATCGGTACGCATATATGTAATATAACCGCCTTCATACAAACGCTGAGCAAGCATCATGGTCTTTTTAACGCCATAACCTAAACGTGTACTTGCCGCTTGCTGCATGGTTGAAGTAATTAATGGTGCACTTGGGCGACTTTTACTTGGTTTTTCTTCAACACTAATTACTTTGTATTCTGCATTCTCAAGGCTTTTAACCGCTGCGCTAGCCTGAGCTTCATTTACAGGCTTAAAAGGCTTTCCTGCTTGTTTGGCTACTTCTAAACGTAACTCAGACTCAGCATTTTTAACGTCAGCGTGAATATCCCAAAATTCTTCAGGGATAAACGCCTTAATTTCACGCTCACGCTCTACTAATAAACGTACCGCAACAGACTGAACTCGTCCTGCAGAAAGTCCACGGGCCACTTTAGCCCACAATAAAGGTGATACCATAAAACCAACAACACGGTCTAAAAAGCGACGTGTTTGCTGAGCATAAACCATATCAGTATTAAGCTCGCCAGGTGTTTCAAACGCTTGCTGTATTGCGTTTTTAGTAATTTCGTTAAAAACTACGCGCTTATACTTAGCAGGATCACCACCAATGATTTCTTGAAGGTGCCAAGCAATTGCTTCCCCTTCTCTATCCAAATCCGTTGCGAGATATATTTGGTCTGCATTTTCAGCCAGCTTTTGTAATTCTTGAACAACTTTTTCTTTACCAGGCAGTATTTCGTAATGCGGATCCCAGCCTTGGTTTGGGTCAATACCCATACGCGCGACTAAGTTTGTATAATCTCGTTGCTTTTTATACGCTGCTTTCTCTTCAGGTTCCATTTTACGAACTTCTGCTGGCGTTTTACTTGCCGGCACTTTAGCTTTGCTCGAACCTGAAGTAGGTAAATCTCGTACATGCCCAATACTGGACTTTACGATGAAGTCATTACCTAAATATTTATTAATTGTTTTAGCCTTAGCAGGAGACTCTACAATTACTAGCGATTTGCCCATAGTTGCCTATTTCTAACCAAATATTAAAAATGTGTTTTGCCGACATAAGCGGCGCGAATATTTATAGGTATATCTACAAACACTAGTTGTTACAAGCTTTTAATACAAACTTTTCAGTATTTACTGAATAAACGAACAATTTTTGTCGTTAAATTAAACAAACAGGTGTTTTTAGATTAATTGATGTGGAATATATAGAACAGAAACAAAAATGCCAACCTAAAGGTTGGCATTTTTAAAATAAAGCCTTATTTACTATCGTAAATTTCAATTCCCTTGGAGACCGTTTTAGTTCCACCAGCCTGAGTAGTAAACTCAAATGTTATTGAAAGTACACCGTCAAATTTATCATTACCATCTGCTTCTCGAGAAATACGAACATCTGAATACATTGGTTTATCCGTATTCGTACTTGGGATAATCGCGTTATTTTCGATAATAGATAAGTCACCATTTGTAGATGATATTGATACTGTTGTACCTGCAGGCAACGGATTACCAAACTCATCCGTGTAGTGAATACGAACAGTAATACCAGCTAAACCTACTTCTAATTGTTCAGGATCAGTTTCATCTGGGTCAGTTTCGTCATACGCAGGGTTATCTGCAAAAACATTTGACAAATCAACTGCTGATATATCACAACGTTCAGATACATCAGAAGATTCAAGTACTGCAACAACTGAAACAGAGCAATCTGCTGGTACATAAACAGGATATGGTGCATCAAGAATATCCGTTGTTTTCAACACAGAAAAACGAACATATGGGTTATCTCCAGACATAACCAATTCAATTTGCTTACGCACTTCAATTAGCTCTCGAGAACACTCACCTGCAGTTTCAGCAGCTTCACCACATAATAGGCCATTATATTTACCATCAGCAAAGTCATAAATACCGTCATTATCTAGGTCTCGCCATGTTTCATTATGACCACCACGTGAAATTAGCTCAGAACACTCATCTGTAGAGGGGTCATAACTTGAAGCGTCTGCATCACTACAGTTTGCTTTATCAAAGGTCGCATTTTCATTGTGATCTATAAACGCTTCAGGTAAATCGTAACTTGCGTAATACTCACCAATATCAAATAAACCATTGGTACGCTTAACATCATCAGTGGTTTGCTCATCTACAAAGTTTTCTTGCCCTTTAGTGACAGCTAGAATACTTACACGTCCACCCATAACAACGCCATCAGCATTATTTTTAGCGCGTGTAATACCATTTATACAAGGAGCTGCAATACCAAAATATGGGTCACAATTTATAATACCTGTTTTTGGATTTATTCCTTCCGTCGTGGTTGAATCACCATCGATGTCACCAATTCGGTTACCCCATTTATAATCATAAAATGGACGGTCTCCTTGAGAGCGCCAGGTTACAACACAAGTAGCATCGTCAGTTTTACAAGTAACTTCATTGCTAGATGAGCCAATGACCCCTGCTTCAGCTAAAATAGTTGCTTCTACACCGTCACCATTATAATTATTAAATTGGTCACCAAAATATACCGTAATATCATTTAAAACACCGTTATAGTTAAGTGAGTTCGTATTAAGCGTATTTGGGCTTGCATCAAAACTGTTTTGGTCTGTCACGCCCGAAGCTAAAGTTAACTGAGCTGATACAGAGCTTATTTGCTCACTCAACGGAACTAAAGTTAGTGTCCCATCTGGACAAATTTCATTGGTTGGATCTGCAGAGCACAGCGCAACATCATCAACCCAACATGTTAAGTCATCACCTTCAGGTAAATTATTAACATCTTCTTTAGAAATAAAACACGCTTTTACCACTAATGGACCAGGTACTATGCCAGATTCAACCGTTGTCTGAACAAAGCCTTCATTATTTGTATCACTTGTTCTAAGTGAAAGTTTAGCTGCACCCACTGAATCTGTTAACTTGAAATCAATACGTTGCTGCGTGGAAGCAAGACCATCCGCATCTATTAGCTTAAATCTAACAATCGATTGAGTCGGAGCTCCGCCTTCACCTGGAGGTAATGCAATAAATGTTTCACTGACATCAACAAACTGTATTGATTGTACCGCTGATGTTTCTACAGGAATAATCGTAGTTGCAGTGAAGTTTTTACCACCTGTTTCAACCGTGATATTAATATCATCATCAATACTACAACCTGTAGCTCGGTATGTTGATGTTGCTATACCACTTGATGATTTTACTGATGCATCAATTACTGAGTCGCCGCTAATTACACACGTTGAGCTGAACTCAACATCTGTTGGAGTTAAGTATAAATTACCATCCTCATCTAAAAGTGTTACTCCAATAACTGTACTACCACCTGCTTTTAAAGGGATAACATTTCCTGAAATATCTGTATTAAGCCCGTTATCAACCTCTAGGGTTAAATCAGCAATACCTACAGCAAAATTAGTTGAATTACTTTCACCTACAGACGTTACAGTCACGGTACCAGCTCCACCAGTATTACCAGGTTGCAATTTTAGTAAAGCAATACCAAAGTTATCGGTAAGGGCTGTCCCAGATGAAGGGAGAACAGAACCTAAATTTGTTGAAATATTAACAAGCGAATTTTTACTACCATCACCACTTTGCTCATCAATAACTTCAACAAATAATTCACCTAGTTCTGATGAAGATATTGTGTTGGCTACCGTACAACCCGATGCTGTTTGAGTAGGGTCAAGTTTTACACTAGAACGATTATCATCCCAGCCTGCGTTACAGCCTGTTAAAAGCTTTACTGATATAGAGAATTGTGCCAAATCAACTGGTGCAGAATCACCTGAAGAATAAAATACAGCTGTATTACTCACTTCTGTTGAGTTAGTAGGATTATAAGTTGCGACAACTTGACCTGCACCTTTAAAACTACCACTAGAGAGAGTTACTTTTGCCTCCCCCGCTGAGTTAGTAATTGCAGTACCTAAGTCAGGCGTTATTTTGCCTGTGAAGTTTGTAGTAAATGTAACAAGTTGCTCGCTAAGTGCAACTCCATCATTTTTTAAAGTCGCTGTAACCGTCCCTAAATTATCGGTTGTAACCGGATTTGTATCCGAATACTTAGCGCCACTCTCATCGACTATATTTACCGTTAAGGTTGTTGAACCACTAACCCCCGTATCATCACCTTGCCCACCACTTGATTGAAAAGCAAAAGTACTTGTATAAGATTCACCATCGACTGTATAAGTAGCAGTTACTTCACCCGCACCGGCTTCAGTACCGGCGGTAAGTTCAACCGTTGCAATACCATCGTTTTGAGTTAATGCACTTGATGGAGACAATTCACCAATTTCATCTTCTAATGTAAAAGCAATACGCTTACCCGCGACAATTACCCCGTCTTGAGTAAGAGTTGCACGTAAATCTAAAGAGGAGGTAGCAGTAACAGAATTTGACTCTGTTGCGTCTGTTTGAGAATATCCCTTCAGTGAAACCAAATATGTACTAGTCTCTGTAGTGGAATCACCATCACTAATAGAACCGTCTTTTTCAAGTGACCCACCGCCACCACAGGCTGTGAGTAAAAAACTTAGCAATGAAATGCCGAGCAGTCGCATTAAAGGCATGAACCTCTCCCTAGCGTTGTTATTATAATCAAAATTAATTTACACTTAATATTAACCTATAACTTAGTCTAAAATCACAGTTTTTTATTACTTTTTTGTGCAAAATATTTTTAAATAAATACTAACTTTTTCTGTAGTAAATATTTCCTTGCTGGTAGTCTATGGCAAATTTATAAAAATGTAGATCAGGAAATATGTCAAAAATCCGTTCAATGAGTTTAACCACTCGCATCATGATTGGTATGGCGCTTGGGGTTGCAGTAGGTTTTATATTTCAGGCTATATTAGCTGGTGAAGACGATTATCTAATACCACTTGGGTTATTCTCTTTGCCAATTAAAGCCTTTTTTGTTGATGGTATTTTCCATGTTGGTGGTCAAATATTTATTGCCAGCTTGAAAATGTTAGTTGTGCCTCTTGTTTTTGTATCGCTTGTTTGTGGTACCTGTAGCTTAAGCGACCCTAAAAAACTAGGTCGATTAGGTGGTAAATCTATTGGTTTATATTTATTGACTACAGCTATTGCTATAACAGTAGCAATTACGCTTGCCTTATTATTTAGCCCTGGTGAAGGCATCAGCTTGCCATCTAATGCAACTTATGATGCTAAAGAAGCGCCTACTCTTGCCCGTGTAATTATAGATATGTTTCCTACAAATCCTTTTGAAGCCATGGCCAAAGGCAATATGCTTCAAGTTATTGTGTTTGCACTTTTATTTGGTGTAGCAATGGCATTGAGTGGTAAGGCGGGAAAACGTGTTGCTACCGTATTTGAAGATTTAAACACTGTGATTTTAAAACTAGTTACGCTTTTAATGAATATTGCCCCTTATGGCGTATTCTTTTTAATGGCAAAACTGTTCACAACAATTGAGCTTAACTTAATTGTGAGCTTAGCCAAATACTTTGGCGTTGTAGTATTAGCACTGTTATTACATGCGCTTGTAAATTACACCGTATTACTAAAAGTACTTACAGGCTTAAACCCACTTATTTTCTTAGCAAAAATGAAGCACACATGCTTATTTGCATTTAGTACTTCAAGCTCAAGCGCAACTATGCCTATTACACTTGAAACAGCAACTAAAAAGCTAGGCGCTAACAACTCCGTTGCCTCATTCACTATCCCTCTAGGCGCGACCATTAACATGGATGGCACCGCTATCATGCAAGGTGTGGCTACCGTGTTTATTGCACAAGTGTTTAGTGTTGATTTAACAATATCTGATTACCTAATGGTTATATTAACAGCAACACTTGCCTCTGTAGGTACAGCAGGTGTACCTGGTGTTGGTTTAATAATGCTCGCAATGGTACTTAACCAAGTTGGCTTACCTGTAGAAGGGATTGCAATTATTATCGGTGTAGATAGATTACTTGATATGACACGTACAGCAGTTAACGTAACCGGTGATTGTATGGTTACCTGTGTTGTTGCCAAGTCTGAAGGTGAGCTTGATGAAAGCATCTTCAACGACCCTAATGCAGCTAAAGATTTAGAGGATTATCATAAATCTATTGATTCATAAGCTACATTTATACAGCTATAAAAAAACCTTGATGGAATCCATCAAGGTTTTTTTTCGAGTAAAAATAATTAAACTGAATCCTGAAAAGATTCTAATCTAAGGATTTAACGACTTAAACTTAGAAAGTAAGTTTATTCCCACTTTATTTACACCACTACTCAAACCAAGAGCTAGTTTATCGCTCAACCCTTTTTTAACTTTGTATTTAATCTTATAAATTTGGCGCTCATGTTGCTGCTCTAGCAATGCATCATCACTTGTTTTTATCACGTCTACCAAGCCTTTATCAATCGCTTGAGTTGCAAACCAATGCTCACCTGTCGCAACTAAGTTTATATCTAAGCTTGGACGTTGAGTGCTTACAAACGTTTTAAATAAATCATGTGTTTGTTCAATTTCTTCACGAAATTTTTCACGGGCCTTATCTGTGTTTTCACCAAATAAAGTAAGTGTGCGTTTAAATTCACCTGCTGTTATTTGCTCAAATTCAACATCATTTTTCTTTAATATTTTATTAAAGTTAGGTATTTGAGCTATCACACCAATAGATCCAACTATTGCAAAAGGGGCTGCAAGTATCTCATCCGCAACACACGCCATCATGTAACCACCACTTGCTGCTACTTTATCAATTGCAACACTCAGGGGAATACCAGCATTTTTAATACGCTGTAACTGAGATGCAGCAAGTCCATAGCCATGTACAACTCCACCACCACTTTCTAAACGAATAAGTACTTTGTCTTTACTTGGATCGGCAATAGAGATAATCGCCGTTATTTCTTCTCGTAAACTTTCTACTTCGTGAGCATCCATACTACCCACAAAGTCGATTACATATAAACGAGGTTTAGGCTCATCTTTATCTGCTTTTTTACTTTTTGATTTAAGTTGTTTTTGATGCGCTTTAAGCTCTTTTTTGCCCAACGTATTTTGTAAAAAACTCTCTTTAAGTTCAACTAACTGCTCTGATATATCGTCAATTTGTATTTCACCTTTTTTGGCCTTTGGCTTAACCGCAGCGCCAACTATTAGCATTAAAATAACTGCTATAGCGATAACAAAAGTAACTGTTTTAGCAAAAAACAAACCGTATTCGTATAAAAATTCCAACTGGTTTCTCCATTTATAAATTTCAGCTAATTTAGCATGCTTTAAAGCAAAAAAAAGCCACTTTTCAGTGGCTTTTAAAGGTTAATTATTTTACTGGTTATTAATCAGTCACAACCTCAGGGTTGGAAACTAATAACATCCGTCCTCGAGCAGCTAAGTAAGTCGCTACTTGCAACTGCATTTCTGCATTAGCAGCAGCACTGCCTTCAACAGTTGCAGCCTGCGCAGCATCTTGAGCTGGTGTTAATATAGAACCATGATGCCCTTTGGTAAATTTAACTAAATAGCTTGCTGGTGTTTCACTCAATGCTTGCGAAGTACTTACTGTTTCAAGACCCATCAAGTTAGCTAATGGAATTGTGCCAGAAATAGGATTATTAGCTGCCATTGGTGGTATCACTTGGTCAGGCTTGTTATCAACACCATCACCCACAACAACATTAGTATAAACAGGAGTACCTAATGCTTTTACAGTAGCTGCGTAGTTAGTTGGATCGCCACTATCTAGCGCTGTTTGTGCAGCAAATGCAAACTGAGTAAACACTCCTTGAATATTAGTAAGCTTACTTGTTTCACCAGCTGTAGTTAAAGAAGCTACATACTCGTTATAACCACAAGTTAAATATGCTTCCATATCTGGCAATAGTGCACCACAGTTAGACACTGCATCAGCTTGTAAGTATGCAGTAAATTCATCAGCTTCTGTTGTACCGGCTTGTGAAAGTACTGAACCTTGAATAAATGGACCAAACGCAGCAGATTCAAGTAAGAAGCTTGCTATACCGCCACCACCACTTGCAAGAGCTACCGTGTTTACATTAAATAGCGGATCAAGCGTCTCGGCTATTGGCGTGTTAGCTTGAGCAATAAAGGCTGGAGCAACAATCGAACCTAGCGAATGCCCGATATAGGTAACGTCTTTACTATTAATAGTTGAATCGTTAATAAAGTTTAAACCTAAACGAAGGCCTAATAAATCAGCTGCTGATTGACGTAAGCTATCACGTGCAACCAGTAATGAACTTAAGTTCATGTAACTAAGCACAGAACCTGTAGTTGCATTGAAGTCGTCAGTTCCATCACCATCAACATCTATTCCACGCTCACCATGTCTTGGATGGTCAATAGCAACTGTTGCAAAGCCTTGAATAGAAAGTTGGGCAGTTAAAGCAAGCATACTTTCTTTTTGTGTTGTAATACCGTGCTGCATAATAACAACAGGCCATCCACCTTCAGGCATAGCGATAGGATCTAATTGTAACTGTGCACGAACACCATTAATTATCGGTAAAATAGGTTTAGTAACTTGCACTGGCACATTTGCCATGCTTTGTACTTTTGGAATTGAGTTGTATTTTGTTAAATGACGTGTGCTGTCTAGTCCTAAGTCACGTAATTGTCCGTCACTTAATGCAGAACATAAACCATCATTTTCACTAATAGGATCTGCAGGAAATGCATCGCCTGCAACGGCCTTGTAACCAATTATTGCCACCGCGTTATCACACATACCTTGCCAATATGTATCACTTAAATCACTAATATCAGTACCCGTTGGTGTACCTAAATACATCGGTAACATAATGCTACCTTTTTGATATTGCACACCAGAGAATGCAGCAGAGACTTCTACACCCTGAGAAGCAAATACTTGTTGTACATTTACCATAGGTTGTTCAGGAACTTGAAGTGCAGGCGTTGGTAACGCTGGCTCTTGCAAGCTTGCAGCTAGTAACTTTTTAATTGTCCCAAGTACAGGACCTGCTGATTGAATAGTCATCGCACTAGAAAAAATAATATCTTCTTTTGTGATATCGCCTGAGCTAACTACTACATTTTCGTAACTGTTAACAGCCCCCTGCAAACCAAGTTGGGCTTCTGTAATTAATGGCGCTTCTTGTTTAACCAATCCATAAGTAGAAGAAGGCTCAATAGAACGCCCTAATGAATCTTTAAGCCCTGTAGTTAATACATTGATGTATGAGCTACCTGCCGTAAATGGTTTTAAAGGAATAATTGCAACGGCATCACCAGAAGCTTGAGTAACAAAGTCAACACCAAAAGTAAGCTCACCGACCAATTTACAAGCTGTACCGGCAGCTACAACTGAACATTCTGCGTCAGTTAAGCTTGCACCCATTACAACTTCAAAAATTCTTACTGTACCAGGTGTTCCAGCAGACGTTTCATCTAAGCTAACATTTGGTGGGAATGTTAAATCGATTTTATAAGGAACCTGCGAAGACCAACCATCAAGTGCACCTAGTGCAAGTTGAGGGTCTGCATAAGCTGCGCGCGAAATAGACACGTTATTGTCATCTAATTCACCAGGAATATTAAGTGTACCGTCTTGAGTTCCGCTCATTAATAAATCATTAGGAACTGATAAGATACCTGCCGCTGGATCAAATGTAACTGTTGCTGTAGGAATGACTGGTGCTGTGTCGTTTTTGACATCTGTTAACGTTTCTCCACCGCCACAGCCTGCTAAAGCTGCTGTAACCGAGAGTGAAAGTAGCATTTTTTTCATATTGTTGGCTCCGCACGTATTTTATTTTTATAGTGTGTTTAATCAGTGTATTAAGTTAAAACAATGTAATCAGATTATTAATGAGACATTAGACCAGTTAAACTTAACGTAAAGTTTCTATTTTCGCCACCTAATTTTACAATAAATTCGATTACTTCACGTTTCGCTATGTTAAAATCAAAAAAATTATATGAATTGGTACTTTTATGCACACATATCAAGCAGCTGAAAACGCACTTAAAGATAAAGTTATTTTAATAACAGGCGCCGGTGATGGTATTGGCCGAGTTGCAGCAATTACGTATGCAAAATACGGCGCTACAGTTATCTTATTAGGAAAAACAACTAATAAACTTGAATGTGTTTACGATGAAATTGTTAATGCTGGCTACCCTAAACCTGCAATAGTCCCTATGGATTTAAAAGGCGCTACGAAGCAAAACTACCGTGACCTTGCTGCAACAATCGAATATCAGTTTGGACGCCTTGATGGATTGCTTAATAATGCAGGTATTTTAGGGTCACTCGGTCCGCTTGAACATTTTTGCTCATCTACGTTCGAAAACATAATGAAAGTAAACGTGACTGCACAAGCAATGATCACTAAAGCACTTTTTCCTGTTCTTCGTAAGTCTGATAATGCATCGATAGTATTCACGTCATCAGGTGTAGGCCGCAAAGGTCGTGAATTTTGGGGGCCTTATGCCATCTCAAAATTCGCAGTAGAAGGTATGATGCAAACATGGGCATGTGAAGTAGGTAAAACGAATATTCGTATAAACTGTATTAACCCAGGTGCAACGCGTACCTCTATGCGTGCAGCTGCATACCCTGGCGAAGATAGAGAAACGCTTGCTACACCAGAGGATTTAATGCCTACATATTTATATCTAATGAGTGACGATTCTAGTAATGTGAATGGCGAATCGTTAGATGCTCAAGTAAAAAAGTAATTTAGAGTTTAAATAATTTAAACAGCACATTAAAAAGCCGCAATTAGCGGCTTTTTTGTGTTCAATAAATAACTAATTGATTATTTACGTTTAGTCGGCTTAACACGCTGATTGTGTTTTTTAACTGCTTTACGAATTTGGTTGATTTTAGCGCGTTTATCTTTGCGTTTTTCAGGCATAACAGAAAGCTTAGTTTGTGTTTCGCGGCCTAATTTAACAGTTTTACGTAAGTAGTTTACTGTTTCTAAATCATACTCCATCCAACCACCTTGTGGCACGCGCTTATCAAGCTCCAATTTACCGTAACGAATACGAATAAGACGAGATACTTCTGCATCTTGAGACTGCCATAAACGACGAACTTCACGGTTACGCCCTTCATTTAACGTTACGTTAAACCATCGGTTAACGCCTTCGCCCCCCATAGGGGTTACAGTCGTGAATTTGGCTGGACCATCTTCAAGCTCAACACCGCGTAGTAAGTTTTTAACCGTCTCGTTGGTTACTTCACCAAATACACGTGCAGAGTATTCACGCTCTACTTCATAGCTTGGGTGCATTAAACGGTTTGCCAGTTCACCATCGTTTGTAAAAAGCATTAAACCCGATGTATTGACGTCTAATCGACCAACCGCAATCCAGCGATCGCCATCAATACGCGGAAGTCGGTCAAATACAGTACGACGCCCTTCTGGATCTTTACGTGTACTTAACTCACCTTCTGGTTTGTTATACATAATTACACGACAGATTCTATCTGCTTTTTCTTCAATTTTTACACTGTGACCGTCAACACGAATCAAATCGGTTTCTTCAACACGGTCACCTAACTTTGCCACTTTACCGTTTACACTAACGCGGTTTGCGTCAATGTATTTTTCCATTTCACGGCGTGAGCCTACGCCTGCACGGGCTAAGACTTTTTGTAACTTTTCACCTTGTATAATACTCATTCGGATGGTTCTCTCACAGAAGGATCGCTCAATAACTGGTTAATTTTACTTTGCTGCTCTGTTGGCAACGCAGGTAAATTTTCAAGCCCAGTTAACGAAAAATAATCTAAAAATTGCTTAGTAGTTGCATACAAAGCCGGTTTTCCCGGAACCTCTTTATGCCCTACCACTTTAACCCATTCTCTTTCGAGTAAGGTTTTAATAATATTCGAACCCGTAGTAACACCTCTTACTTGCTCAATTTCGCCGCGTGTAATGGGCTGCCTGTATGCAATAAGTGATAATGTTTCCAGTAAAGCACGCGAGTATTTTGGTGCGCGTTCTTGCCACAAGTTATTTAACCAAGGGCCTAAACTACTGCATGCCTGAAACCGATATCCACTACCCACTTCAACTAAGCGAATACCACGAGTTTGAAAATGTTCTTGTATTGTATCTATTGCGTCATTTATTCGCGCCATAGAAATAGCTAAATCTATTAATACAGTGTCTTTAATATGGCGTTTACTAACAGGCTTATCTGCAACAAAAATAGCTGCTTCAATGATCTCAACTAGTTGTTCATCACTAATTCGCCGACCCGTCATACACACTCTTAACAAATAAAAATACACAGCCATCTATTATGACAGAACAACATCAAACTAGGAAAATATATCTACCAATTTACTTAATTTAAAGCACAAAAAAAGCCAGTGACTATCACTGGCTTTAATCTTACTTACTAAAATGGTAACTATTAGTTACTTTTAATAGCTTCTAATGCATCATCTTCAGCGACTGCGTTACCGTATTTTTTAATGTAACCCATAAACTCGCGTTTACTGATGCGCTTATCTTGGTTTTTATCCATGTAACCAAAATGATTTGAAATATCATCATCGTTACCTTCAACTACCGAGATATAGCCATTGCTATCGTTATCTAGACTTGCAAAGCTGCTTTCAATTTTATCAAATTTAGCGATTTCAGCTTTAAATGCAGATTCACTTACCTCAGCATCAGAAGCTACTTTGCCATTATTAAGCTTCATATAAGTGTTAAACTCTTTGCGGCTAATTTCGTTATCCATATTGGTATCAATATTTGAAAAGTGACCCCAAATGCTATCGTCATCAGCTTCAACTTTTGAGATGTAGCCATCGCTATCATTATCTAAACTTGCAAAGTCACTATCTATTCTTTCAAGACCTTGATTAGATGAACAAGCCNGGCTGCTAATGTTAACTTTTTCATAAGACGTATCCTTCGTAATTAATTAAATGTCACTTTAACTAATACAAATCTAATGCCAATAATAGTTAACTTATAATAATCAATAACTTAATCTCAATCGGTATATTTATTAAGCAGTTTCAATAAGTTAAGCTTGCAAGCTTTGCAAACTACCTTGTAATTTTTGCAAAAAAATACCCGGTAAAAACCAGGTATTTCAATTTTACTTATATAGTTAAGCTAACAATTAGATTGCTGCGTTTTGGTAGCGCTTAACAAACTCAGTAACGTTTTGACCATTACATTTTAATGAGTTCAGGTTACCAATTTTTTGACGAACAGGTGCTAAACCTTGTTTTAAAGCCGTCATACATAGTTGAGTTTCTTGTTGAGCGTCTTTTGCAAATACTTCTACTTTCTCAACTGATGCGTTGCTTAATGTCGTTTTTTTAGCAATATCACGAATATCTTCGCCATTACATAAAATGCTTTTAGAAAAACGAGATAGGTAAACACCGTGCTGGGCAGCTTCTTTACGAGCAACGCTAAAGCCTTCGTTTGCACTTAGTACGCATAACTTAGACTCAATTTTGTTATCTTGGCTAAAGTAAGTATTGCTTTGTGCTGACGCAGTTGCAGATGCTAGTAAAGCAGTGGCTAAAAGTAGTTGTGTTTTCATGAGAGATCCTATTTGAACGAGCTAAACAAGTGAATCTCGCGCATTATATATTCAATAAAGTTAAGTTCAATTGAATTTTTTATTTATTTAAATAATTAATATTGTATTCACAATGTTTAAACTTTACCCATCATTTGATCAACATTTACGCAGCTATTATCTCAATTCAGTCATGTTATGTACGCGTATTTACTGATACAATTTAAGCTATTAAATAGAACCAATTTTAAGGTAAATTTTATGAAAGTGATTTCTTTCAATATCAATGGTCTGCGTGCTCGTCTTCACCAATTACAAGCAATTATCGACAAACATCAACCAGACGTTATTGGCTTGCAAGAGATTAAAGTTCACGACGAAGCATTCCCATTAGAAGATGTACAAAAAATGGGATATCACGTCTACTTTCATGGTCAAAAAGCGCATTATGGGGTAGCTATGTTATGCAAAAAAGAGCCTAAATCGGTCTTAAAAGGTTTTGCCACCGATACAGATGAATCGCAAAAACGCATGATAAGCGTCACTATTGAACAAGAAAACGGTCGCGACCTTACTGTCATGAATGGCTATTTCCCACAAGGTGATAATATTAATCACGAAACTAAATTCCCTTATAAACGTCAATTTTATAAAGATTTAATGACACACCTTGAAACCAACCACACACCCGATCAAGATGTAATTGTCATGGGTGATATCAACATATCACCCACCGATTTAGATATTGGTATTGGCGAAGTAAATGCTAAACGTTGGTTAAAAACAGGTAAATGTTCTTTCCAACCGGTAGAGCGTGAATGGCTTGCAACACTACTTAATTGGGGTTTTAAAGACACCTTTAGAGAGCAAAACCCCGAAATAGACGATCAATACTCGTGGTTTGACTATCGCTCTAAAGGGTTTGTAGATAATCGAGGACTTCGTATAGATGTCGTCCTTGCAACCAATGAACTTGCAGCACGTTGCATAGATACCGGTATTGATTACGAACTTCGCGGTATTGAAAAACCGTCAGACCATGCCCCTATATGGTCAACATTTAAGTAATTATTATGCTCAGCATAACAACGCAGGGACTGCTTTGGTCCCTTGTAAATATCATTGCTATTTTAAGCTTTGATAAAAAAACATATAAAACATTACTTAATACGCCAGTCCGTCAAACTGGCGTGCTTGCGTGTGCGTTAGTGTTTGCAGTGCTTTGGCGAATAAAGGCAGGAATTTTAACGGGCCTTGATTTGCACATACTAGGTGTTACGGCCGCTACATTAATTTTAGGCTGGCGATTGACTATTTTAAGTAGCCTACTTGCCACAGCACTACTCGCTGCATTTGGTCAAATTGAACTTGAGCTGTTACCAGTACAACTGCTTATTGGTGCGTTTATTCCTATTTTATTGAGCTATCTTGGCTTTATATTTAGTTACCAATATTTACCTCGTCATTTTTTTGTTTATATATTTGTTTGTGCGTTTATAACTGCAGGGTTCATAGCCTGTATAAAAATAAGCCTAGGTGCTTTATTTTACTTAGCTATAGGGCAATACAATTGGCAAGAACTTGCAGATAACTACGTTTATTTAAGTGCCATAATCTGGTTTCCGGAAGCAATGCTCAACGGCATGGCTATAACAATTATGATCACCTATCGCCCGCATTGGGTAAAAACTTTTTACGATAAGGACTACCTAGGCTCATGAGTCTACAATATCAATGCCCGCTGTGTACCCTAGCACTTTTAAAAGCTGATTCAACACTTCGTTGTGCTAACAACCACAGCTTTGATTTTGCTAAAGAAGGCTATGTTAATTTATTGCCTGTGCAACAAAAAAACTCAAAACAACCGGGTGATTCACTTGAAATGGTACAAGCCAGACGTGCATTTTTAGAGCGTGGATACTACCGCTTTTTACAACAAAATCTTAGCGATTTAGTCGGTCGAATAAGTGCGAATACTATTATTGATTTAGGATGCGGTGAAGGGTTTTATACCCAAGCAATCGCGAATAAAACAAATGCTGTTGTATACGGTGTCGACATTTCAAAATCAGCGGTTAAATATGCAGCAAAGCGCTACCCTAATTGCCATTTTAGTGTGGCATCAATCAGCCAAGCCCCCTTTAAAAGCCAATTTGCTGATGTACTTGTTAGCGTATTTGCACCTTTATTTGAGCAAGAGCTTGAACGCCTAGCAAATCAAAACGCAACATTAGTGGTTGCAAGCCCAGGACCTTGTCATTTAAAAGAGCTAAAATCGTATATATATTCAGAAGTAAACGAACATACTGAAATAGCCACTCCAAAAGGGTTTCAAAAATCAGAGCAGATCCTTTTAACAGAGCATGTAGCGCTTAGCTTTACTGATATTAAAAACTTAATAATGATGACGCCATTTGCATGGAAATTTAGACCCGAGCACTGGACAGCACTCGAAGAAAAAGGTGAACACACTGTCACCTTATCATTTTATATTACTCAGTTTACCAAAATAGATAATGATGTAACTCTCTAAAACTGCTCTTTAGTAAACGCCCTGTCCATTTTATCAAACATATCTTTAAGTAAATTGGCAAGCTCCATATAACGGGGCTTGTTTTCACTTAACTGCGTTTGATATCCATTAGCTGCCATTTTAGTGTACAGCTCGTTATACCATTTTTGCATCGCAGGCTCTAAAGGCGTTTGCGCCCGCTTACCCAACCAAAATAGGCCTTGTAATGGTAAAGATATAAAAAATAATGCACTTGCAATGGCTTGCGGTAAAAAATCAGAACCCAAGTAATTTAGCTGAAAAAACAATGTTAGCATGGCTAAGATTGGCATTACTGTAATGGCAAGCTCAGTCGCTCTAATTACTCTAAACTCTAAAAACAAAGGCGCAAGCTCTTTGCGCATTGGCCATTTTTTACCATACAAACGGCCAGTTTGTAATTGTGACATCACACTTTTTTGCATCATGACTCCTCACAGATACTGCTTTTAAATACAATGGAAAAACGAGCTATACTCAAAGTGTAACACAAAATGAAAGAGTTACACTTTCTCAGTAAAACAGCTTAAATTTACCTTTTAATGGCGAACAATCCTAACTTAAACATCTTAATTAAGGTAAAGTAATTAACATTGCGTTAACCACTTTGCAATTGAACATTCAATTGTTTTAGCTCTATTTAATACCGTAAGTGTAACGATTACGTATTAACGTTTACTTACTAAATTTGTTTATGGAAATTGAATCTATGCCAACAACCCCTCCTGAATCACAACACGTTTTAGTTTTAAATTGTGGTAGCTCTAGCTTAAAGTTTGCCATTATTGATGCCAACGATGGTCACGAAATCATTTCAGGTCTTGCTGAACGCTTAGGCGACAAATCGCCCTCTATTAAATACAAATTTAATGGTACTAAAACAGTTATCGACTTAGCGGCTAATCAAGCACATGCTGAGGCTATAAATACGCTTGTAAGCTTAATAAAAGATCACAACTTAGACGAGCAACTTATCGCAGTGGGCCATCGTGTTGTACATGGCGGCGAGCACTTTACGCAATCGGTATTGATTGACGAACAAGTAATTGCAGGCATTACACAGTCGGCAACGCTTGCGCCGCTTCATGGGCACGCTAATTTACTAGGTATATCGTCGGCGCAGGCATCGTTTGAAGGTTTGCCACAAGTCGCGGTGTTTGATACTGCATTTCACCAAACTATGAATGAAGTTGCCTTTCTTTACGCTCTTCCATATAAGTTGTACACCGAGTTTGGTGTTAGGCGTTATGGTTTTCACGGCACAAGTCATTTTTATGTTGCAGGGCAAACAGCAAAGTTACTTGAGCAACCTATCGAGCAAAGCAATTTTATTAGTGCCCACTTAGGCAACGGCTGTTCTGTATGCGCTATTAAAAATGGTAAGAGTGTTGATACCAGCATGGGACTAACGCCTTTAGAGGGGCTGATAATGGGCACACGTAGCGGCGATATTGACCCTGGTTTATTTAACTTTTTAACCACTCAACTTGATTACACAGCCCAGCAAATAGATAACCTACTAAATCAAAAAAGTGGCTTNAGAAGCCGCTATAGCCGGTGATAAAAAAGCGATACTCGCAATTGAAATGTTTTGCTACCGACTTTCAAAACAAATCGCGGCGTATATGGTGCCATTACAGCGCCTTGATGCTGTTATATTTACTGGTGGTATTGGTGAAAACTCAGATATTATTCGTGAAAAAGTAATTACACAACTTGCCTTTTTAGGCATTAATTGTAATCCGCAAGCCAACCTCAATGCGCGCTTTGGTCAAGAAGGCGTTATTAGCTGTAAAAATTCACACGTCAAAGCAGTTGTAATGCCAACCAATGAAGAATGGGTTATTGCCCTTGATGCTGCAAATATTGTAAAGGAGCTTTAATATGGCACGTCGTATTATGTTAATTCCTGTTTCTACCGGTGTGGGTTTGACGTCGGTATCAGTTGGTTTAGTGCGTGCACTTGAACAAAAAACAGTTAAAGTTAACTTTTTTAAACCAATAGCTCAGCCACGTTCTGGTGAAACAGGCCCTGAAAAATCAACACAAATAGTCACTCAAGGCTCACCTATTAATCCCCCAATGCCTTTTGCACTTGATTATGCTGAGCAAATGATTGGCGACGGTAAAGGTGATGACCTCCTAGAGGAAATTGTTGAACGCTTTGAAAGTAAAATAAACGATGACGAAGTCGCTATTATTGAAGGTATGGTACCTACTCGTCGTCAACCTTATGCTGGGCGTGTAAACCGCGAAATTGCGCAAACACTCGGCGCCGAAATTGTATTTGTACTTACCCCAGGTAATTACACCATTACTCAAATAGAAGACCGCCTTGAAATTGCAGCAGGTAACTATGGTGGTATCGATCACCCTCGCGTACTGGGCTGTATTTTTAATAAAGTAAATGCGCCACTTGATGAAGAAGGTCGTGCACGCGCCGATTTAGTCGATGCCTATAAACCTGAAGAGCTTGAGAACGAGTTAAATCGTTTAGCATCCCTACCTATTTTTAAAAAAAATCCGTTTATGTTACTTGGTGCAATCCCGTGGGATTTTGACTTAGTAGCGCCGCGCGTAAAAGACTTAAGCGCATACTTAAAAGCCACGATTATTAACGAAGGCGATATGCTTCATCGTCGTCTGCGCCGTATTACTTTTTGTGCTCGTACGGTTTCAAATATTTTAAATTATTTTACGCCAGGCGCTTTATTAGTAACACCGGGCGATCGCTCTGACATACTTGTTGCTGCGTGCTTATCTGCTATGAACGGCACTAAACTTGGCGCTATATTACTCACCGGTGGCTTTGAGCCAGAGCCACGTATTATGGCCTTGTGTGAGCAAGCCATGCAAACCGGTTTACCAATACTCGCAACCGATGCAGACACATGGCGTACATCATTACTACTGCATAACTTTAATATGGAAGTACCAAATGATGATGACCAACGTATTGAAAAAGTGAAAGATCACAACGCAGAGCATATCAATTCAAGCTGGCTAGATACTCTAGCTAAAAGTGTAGGTAAAACTCGTAAGTTATCACCACCCGCATTTCGTTACTTACTTACCACTAAAGCGCGTAAAGCAGGTAAAACCGTGGTTCTGCCAGAAGGCAATGAACCTCGTACAATTAAAGCGGCTGCTATTTGTGGTCAACGCGGAATTGCTAAAACTATATTACTAGGCGATCGCGAAGAAATAATGCGTATTGCGCAGCAGCAAGGTATTGAGCTAAACGAACATGTAAGTATTATCGAGCCTCAAAGCATTATAAATGATTATATTGCGCCTATGGTCGAAATTCGTAAAAGCAAAGGCCTAACTGCCGTAGTAGCACAAGAGCAACTACAAGATAACGTTGTACTGGGTACAATGATGCTTGAGCAAGGTAAAGTAGACGGTTTAGTATCGGGCGCGGTAAACACTACGGCAAATACAATTCGCCCACCACTGCAATTGATTAAAACAGCACCAGGGTCATCACTAGTATCATCTGTATTTTTTATGCTACTGCCTGACCAAGTGTTAGTTTACGGTGATTGTGCGATTAACCCAGACCCTAATGCTGAACAACTTGCAGACATAGCGATTCAATCTGCCGACTCTGCAGCTGCATTTGGCATAGAGCCACGTGTTGCCATGATCAGCTACAGCACGGGCACTTCTGGTACAGGTGCCGATGTTGAAAAAGTACGTGAAGCCACAAAAATAGCAAAACAAAAACGTCCTGATTTAATTATCGACGGCCCACTACAATACGATGCCGCTATAATGGAAAACGTAGCACTTAAAAAAGCACCTAACAGCCCTGTAGCCGGTAAAGCGACCGTATTTATATTCCCAGATTTAAATACGGGTAATACCACGTATAAAGCAGTACAACGTAGTGCCGACTTGATAAGTATTGGCCCTATGCTGCAAGGTATGCGTAAACCTGTGAACGATTTAAGCCGTGGTGCATTAGTTGATGATATTGTGTATACAATCGCCTTAACTGCCATTCAGGCAGCTCAAGCAGAAGCGCTAATTACTCATTAGACGTAACGTGTGCTTTTTATAGCCTAGCTATTATTTATTTAATAATTAACTAGTTAGGTTATTTATACCCTGCAACCCCCATACTTATCCACAGAAATTGTGGGTAAGTTTTTACCCCCTTCTTTTATCTACTTATTTACTGCTGAGTTAGTCGTTGTTACACCTTTAATTTAAAGCCAATAATCTATACTATAAAGCTATCAATATTGCTGTTCGCAGGCTTTTAATGTCAAAACAAACATTACAATTACACAGCACCATTTTATCTATACACAGTTTAGATGTAGATGCCGACATACCTGCGGCACTTTTAAAGCAATCTTTGTTTTTTATTTCTAAAACCCATGATGAACTTTCAATTGTATGCCCAAGCGATTTTGAAGTAAAAAGCCTGGATACCGAACCCGACTGGCAAGCTTTAGAGGTTGTAGGTCCACTTGGCTTTTCGTTAACCGGAATTATGGCTAATATTTCAGGGGTATTAGCGCGCGCTAAAATTTCTATCTTTTCAATCTCAACCTACGATACTGATTATATTCTCATAAAAAAACACACTGCAGAAAATGCTATTTCCGCTTTAAAAAAAGAGGGTTATAACGTGGTGGTAAATTAACTTATGAAAGCTCAAAAAATTGACTATTTAGCTCAAAATAAAACGCCTCTTAATGCAATAAATATTACCAGCCCATTTACAGGTAAAGTAATTGAACTGAAAGAGCACCCAGAACCTTTTTTTCGTTTTGGCACTCTGGGCCCTGGTATTATGGTGCAACTAACAAGTCATAAAATTTTAGCACCGTTTGATGGAACTTTATTACAAGTAAAAAATGCAGGTACTGAGTTTATTCTACAAGCTAATAATGGTCTAAAAGTCTTGATTAACTTAACTATTTTTGATTCGCAATCAATTACGCATACTCATATTGCGCAACTCAATGGTAGCAAAATATGCAAAGGTCAACGCCTTGCTTATTTTGATTTACGAGAACTTGATACTCCAATGCTTGCTAGTTTAATTTTACTAAACGGCCATAACCTTGGCACATTTCATTACTCGCACTCGCATGTAAATGCGGGTGAAGACACACTATTAACTATTATTAAGAAGAACTAGATTTATGATCACTCTATACGGCATTAGCAACTGCGATACGATAAAAAAAGCTAAAAAACATTTAACTGATAACAACATCGAATTTACGTTTCATGACTACCGCAAAGATGGTGTAAATGAGCAAATGGTGAGAGATTTTGCAGACAAGCTCGATTGGGAACAACTCGTTAATAAACGTGGAACAACTTATCGCGCATTAACTGATGAGCAAAAACAAAACCTAACTAAAGAAAGTGCTATCCCATTGTTGGTTGAACAACCTGCCATGATCAAACGTCCAGTACTGGTAAACAATGGCAGTTACCATTTAGGTTTTAAAGCAGCCCAATACGACGAGATTTTTAAATAATGACTAATGACGTAATTCAACTCGCCCAAGCGCTAATCCAACGTGAATCGGTAACGCCCGAAGATGCTGGCTGCCAACAAATGATGAACGATCGCCTTGCTGCGGTTGGTTTTAATATAGAATCATTATTTTTTACCGACACACTTAATACTTGGGCTCGAAAAGGCACACAATCGCCGCACTTTTGTTTTGCAGGTCACACCGACGTTGTACCAACAGGCCCTGAAAAAAATTGGCAACACCCGCCGTTTTCAGGATTAATAAAAGATGGCCTACTGCACGGGCGTGGCGCTGCCGATATGAAAGGCTCATTAGCCGCAATGCTTGTAGCAACAGAGCGTTTTGTTACTAAACATCCAGATCATAAAGGCTCGATTTCTTTTTTAATCACTTCTGACGAAGAAGGACCGTTTATAAACGGCACAACACGTGTAATAGATACACTAGAAGCGCGTGGTGAAAAAATAGATATGTGCCTAGTAGGCGAACCCTCATCACGAGATGTATTAGGCGATGTTGTTAAAAATGGCCGAAGAGGCTCACTTACCGCTTACCTAACGGTTAAAGGCGTACAAGGTCATGTTGCCTACCCACATTTAGCACAAAACCCAATTCATCTAGCAACGCCTGCACTTACTGAGCTTAGCCAAACGGTGTGGGATAACGGAAATGAGTACTTCCCTGCTACCAGCTTTCAAATTTCAAATATTAATGGCGGCACAGGTGCTGGTAATGTGATCCCAGGTGAGCTAGAAGTACAGTTTAACTTTAGATTTAGTACGCAAGTAACACATGAGCAATTACAACATCGTGTAAATGACATTCTACAAAAGCATAACTTAAATTATGAATTAAGTTGGATAGTAAATGGCTTACCTTTTATTACCGAGCACGGCCCGCTTGTTGATGCCACAGTTAAAGCGATTAAATCAGTAACCGGTTTAACCACTAATCTAGAAACCACGGGTGGTACATCAGATGGTCGCTTTATTGCACAAACAGGCGCTAAAGTAATTGAACTAGGTCCACGTAACGCCACTATCCATAAAGTGGATGAATGCGTAAGTACCGATGATTTAATAGCCCTTACCGACATTTACGAGCAAATATTAGAGCAACTTTTAGCATAATGGATGTAACTAAACCAACACCAATAATGTGTATCACAGGGCAAAGTGATACACATTTAACTGATATACAAAATCATCGCTTGCACAGCGCTATTATCAGCGACTTTTTAGCGCTGCAAAGTGCAGCACAAAAAGCAGGATTTGAGCTTACTATTGCCTCAAGTTTTCGCGACTTTAATCGTCAATCAATTATTTGGAATAATAAGTTTTTAGGTATTCGACCTGTTTATAATAAACAGCAAAAGGTTGTAGATTTAACTAAATTAAATGATGTAGATAAATGCATAGCAATAATGCTCTACTCTGCATTACCTGGGGCAAGCAGGCACCATTTAGGCACCGATTTAGATGTGTTTGATAAAGCTGCGGTAAGTGATGATTATAAACTACAGCTAACACCTGATGAATACCTGAAAGGTGGGCCGTTTGCGCCTTTAAGTAATTGGCTTGATACTAACTTAGATAAATTTGGCTTTTATCGCCCTTACCAGCATGATTTAGGTGGTGTCGCACCTGAGCTTTGGCATATAAGCCATATTAAGCAATCGCAATTATTAGTGAATAAGCTTACCGAGCAAGTACTTTTTGAATGCATAAAAAACAGTGAACTACAGGGTAAGCAGGCAATACTTGATAACTTACCCGCTATTTATACACGCTTTGTAACAAACGTGAGTCCCCCTTAAAAAGAAGGTTAACTTAAATGATATTAAACCTTCTTTTTATTTAAAATAAATACCAGCACAGCGCCTAATATTAACGAGCTTGCTACTATAAATTCCATTGTTACCTGCTCTGATAAAAACAAGACCCCGGCAACGGCTGCAAGTACAGGTACACAAAGCTGCACAACAGCAGCTTGGGTACTTTTAAGCAGTGGCATAGCCACATACCAAACACTGTAACCAATTCCAGACGCTATCGCACCCGAGGCACATGCAAGCAAAACCCCTTCAATACTCATATTTTTTAAATAACTCATGCCAACAAGTAATAAAACAGGGATAGCCACTAAGCTTCTTATAAAGTTAAACCCCGTAGTACGCAGTGGCGATACGCACACTTTACCGCGAATACTGTAAATACCCCATGCCACACCACTGAGTGCCATAAGTGATGCACCTAATAATGAAGGTACAGCAGCAGATGGCAGCATTAAATATACAAACCCACCTAGCGCCACTATAAACGCGCACCACTGAAGCACACTCAACTGCTCTTTTTGATATATACCCCAGCCAATCATAGTGAGTTGCACGGCTGAAAACAAAATCAGTGCACCGGTGCCTGTATCCAGCTCTACGTATGCAATCGAAAAACAAAGTGCATAAACTAAAAGGCTTATACTGCTTCGCCAGCTTCCTTTATCACTTAAAATAGCGGGGTTAAATGTGCCTTTTCGTTTTAAATTATGAGTATAGATAGCCATTATAATACCCAAACACGCAGCACCACTGAGTAAGCGAATAACTGTAAAGTTCCAAGCATCTATATAGCCTTCGGCTAAAGCCATTCTGCAAAAAAGAGAGTTTGCAGCAAACGCAATTAAAGCAATGATTGTGTACAACGTAGCTTTCAAAAAAATTCCTTAGCAATAAAAACAAATTACAGCGTTATTTCAATTAATTAACCTACTAAGCTAAAAACATTGTCATAAGCGCCTATAAAACCGCTTAATGAGCAGCACATTTAAACAGGATTGGTATAACTGTGCAAAGAGAGTATTTAGTTTTAATAAACTAGATCATTTATACTCAAATCTTAGCCGCATTTGCAAAATACGGTGTCTACAACACAAGATATCCTTTTAGTCTTTTTCGTATACGACTTAGTGAATAGCAATTACTTCATTTAAAAAATTCATTTATCATTACGCTTTAGGGATCATTGTATTCAATAAGACCAATAAAGTACCTTAAGCATTTCACTATTGTTACTCAACAAGAAAAATTCACACTTTGTTCACTAATATCATCTTATATTTGAATGCTAACAGTCAGTATTACTCTACGATTTTTTACAATATTTCACACATTTAGCCAAAAATAGTATGTTAATGTATGCAGGTAAATTGAGAGGAGTGCGCAGTGCGCCTAAGTATAATTTTAAGCTTTTGTTGTATTTTAAGTGGGTGTAGCACAATGGGCTTTAATGACCTATTTAATGACTATGCCACGCAAATGACACCAATAAGAAATGCGATCGAGAAAAACAATATCGAAGAAGCGCAATCCCTTATTGCCGATAATAGCACCATGCACAGCAGCTACTTACTCAACCAACTTGAGCAAGCTCGCTTAAACGACTTAGCCAATACGCCACAAGAGGCACAAAGTAAATTTGAGAACGTGTATACGCAAATGCAAAAAAAACGTGAAGCCGCCAAAATACAAGTAAGTGTGGGGCTTGAGCAAAGCAATGCGTTATTTACTAACGACTCAGCCATAACTTATGTGCCACCGGCTTACGAAATGAGTATGCTTCATAGTTATAAAGCACTTAACTACGTGTATAAAAATGATGTAGAAGGCGCTTTGGTCGAAATTCGCCGCGCTAATAAAGTACAAGTTGATGCACTAAGCGAAAATAAAACAGATGGCGACTCAACAGTTAAGGAAGCGCAGCAGCACTACCCTAGCATGGGCAATGTGACCAGAGACGTGAAAAATGGCTTTCAAAATGCCTACACATTTTATTTATCTGCTTTGCTTTACCAAAGTGCTAAACAGTATGACGATGCTTATATTGATTATAAAAAAGCACTGGCTATACAACCTAACAATATTTATTTACAGCAGGACGTAATGCGCCTTGCTAAAAAACAAGGGTTTGACCAAGACCTAAGCGAATTTAAAAAACGTTTTAGTGATGCACCCACAATTTCTGCAACGCAAGGCGAAGTAATTGTTTTATTTGAACAAGGCTTAGTACCAAAACAAGATGAATTTAAACTGCGCTTACCAATTTATTCATCACGCGGCGATGCACGCTTTTACAGCCTTGCAATGCCAGTATATAAAGATAATGCCTATGTACGCCGCCTTAATAATATAAACATAGATGCACAAAGCTTAGAGCTGAGCCCATTAGTACACATTGAAGCACTTGCAGCAAAAACATTAGAAGATCAAATACCTGCAAAAGTAGCTCGCCAAGTACTTAGATTAGTAGCTAAAGAGAAAGTGCGTGCAGAACTTGCTCGCAGTGCCGGTGATGTAGGTAACATACTTGCTAATATTTATAATTTGGCGTCTGAGCAAGCTGATACACGTAGCTGGCTTACACTTCCAAATCAAATAAGTGTTGCAAGGCAAAGCCTAAATACAGGTGAGCATTCTCTGCATATAGGCACACAAGCACCTATAAATTTTACCGTTAGTAAGCAAGGGTTAACGTTAATTTACTTAACCTCTATTAATAACTACTTTAATTATCACGTAGTTCAACTTTAGGGCCTATTAACCTTTCGAGGTTGAATTTACAGAAGTATGTTTGGTTTTTAGGCAAGGCAGAGCCTATGTAATGTGGTTGTTCCCCATAAATAGGCGATAACGCAGCATAAATGCCAAACATGCGCTGCCCGTTGGGTTCGTCCTAGGGGCGATTGACTCTTTGTTGCTCGGTTTTTACTTAGCCCACTAGGTTACAAACCTCGCGGCTCGATTAAATCGCCCTTAGATAAAATAAATTTTAATCCATAAAGGTCAATAGGCCCAGGAGCCATCATGAAATACATAGCGCCATTATTAGCAGTCTTAATGCTCAGTGCATGTTCCAGCAAACCGGTTACATCGGGTATTTCTGTTGAACAAAATAAAAATCAGTTTAATGAGCAATTACGTGTAGATAACCCAGAGCTCGGTAAAAAGCTGGCCATTACTGATGTTAAAACACGTCAAACCAACCAGTTGACCGATGTAGTAGTGACACTTTCGAGCCAGTATAAAAAATCACAGTATTTGCAATATCAATTTAATTGGTTTGATAAAGACGGCTTTGTTATTAAAGGCAATCATTCACCTTGGCAAGCACTCACCTTATTTGGTTTTGCAAAAACACAATTACCGGGCTTAGCACCTAGCTCTGATGCGGTTACCTTTTCTTTAGCAGTAAGAGAAGTGTCTACCGAATCACAAGAATTTAAAGATTAAAGGAAACAACCATGATCATCAGTAACAAATTTAAAACAGCATCAACTTACGCTTTAGTTGGCCTAAGCGCTTTAGTATTAAGTGGCTGTGCTAATAAAGCCGTAGTAAGTTATGGCGATGCACAAGCAGTAGAAACAACAGATATTAATTTTGGTTCTACCGACTTACAAAAAGTAGCGAGCCAAATGACCGACTCATTACTCAGCTCACCCGTTGTTGGCACAATGACCGCTAATAAACGCCCTGTAGTATTTGTTGAGCGTATTAAAAACAAAACTAGTGAGCACATTGATACTGAATCAATCACCGATTCAATCTCAACGCAAATGCTACGCAGTGGTAAGTTCCGTTTTGTAGATATGACGCGTGTTGAGTCAGTACGTGAGCAATTAACGTTTCAAAACGAAGATGCCCTTGTTAACCCTGCAACAGCCGTTGCATTTGGTAAACAAATTGGCGCGCAATATATGTTATACGGAAATTTATCGAGCATCGTTAAATCAAATGCCGATAAATCAGACGTATACTACAAATTTACAATGCGTTTAATGGATATGGAAAGCGGCCTAGTTGAGTGGGCAGACGAAACTGAAATTCGTAAAACTAAAGAAAAATCAACCTTTGGCTGGTAGCCAATACCAATCTGCTTATATATGGGGTCTATTTAACGTTAAGAAAATTACGCTAGTACTAGGCAAAAATTTTTGTATTTAGTTGTTCTAAATAAAAAATTTTTAACGACGTTATAGCGCAATTTAATTCGTTAAATTGATCAAAGATTTATGCAGGTTGATATAAAAGGAGCAAGTTATGAAAGCAATTACTGTAATTATGTGCGCTTTACTTACAATAAGCGCGCCTACGTTTGCTAAATACGAGCGCAATAAAGCAGTCCCTGTGCAGCAAGTTTTATTTGGTGACGTAAAATCGGTACGCAATATTACCGAACAAGAAATCATTCAAGACAAAAACAACGGCTGGAAAACCTTCGGCGGTGCATTACTCGGTGGCGTAGTAGGCAACCAGTTTGGTGGCGGAAGCGGACGCACTGTTGCCACCATACTTGGTTCTATAATAGGTGGTAACGTAGCGCATAATAGTCAGCAAAAAAGTCATTACGAACAAAGTCATTTTGTAGAGTTGTTGATACAAGTTGAAAATGGAGATCAATTTATGGTCGTTCAAGATCAAGACCAATCAATGCGTTTTAGCAAAGGTGACAACGTAAGGTTAGTATACTTAACCGACAACACTGTTCGAGTAGATACTGCGTATTAAATAGTTATGTCTATTGACGTTTAAAACAAAAACGAGCCTAAATTGGCTCGTTTTTTGTTTATTTATTTTTAAATTAAACTTGGCGGTAATCTTTAAAAAAGCGTTTCATTTTTATCATCGCATCCGACAAATCATCTTTGTTTGGCAAAAACACCAATCTAAAATGATCAGGTTCTGGCCAGTTAAATGCCCTGCCATGCACAAGTAATATTTTTTCGGCTTTGAGTAAATCAAACATCATTTGCTCATCATCTTTAATATTAAAATGTGCGGTATCTACCTTTGCAAACGCATACAACGCCCCTTTTGGCTTTTTACAACTTATGCCCTCAATTGCATTTAGCCCGCGCCATGCAATATCACGCTGCTCGTATAAGCGACCACCAGGGTTAATTAAATTATCAATTGATTGCACGCCGCCCAAAGCCTGTTGAATCGCATACTGTGCAGGTACATTTGCGCACAAACGCATAGATGAAAGTATTTCTAGGCCTTTGCGTAAATCATCCATTACCGAGGTACGACCGCTTAGAACCATCCACCCCATTCTCAGCCCCGCTGCACGGTAGGTTTTAGCTAAACCATTAAAAGTAATAATAGGCACATCGTCGCAAAGTGAGCCGATTGAAGTATGCGTTATACCATCGTATAAAATCTTTTCGTAAATTTCATCGCTCAATAACAGCAGTTTATGTTCACGCGCTATATCAATTAATTGCATTAACAAATCATCACTGTAAACCGCACCAGTAGGATTATTAGGATTAATTAATACCAGAGCTTTAGTTTTAGACGTGATTTTACTTTTTATATCTGCAATGTCCGGAAACCAATCTTGCTCTTCATCGCATAAATAATGCACCGGATTACCACCCGATAACGTGACCGAAGCAGTCCAAAGTGGATAATCTGGAGCAGGAATAAGCACTTCGTCGCCATTATTTAATAGCGCTTGGGTGATCATCTGAATAAGTTCGCTTACGCCATTACCAATATAAATGTTATCTACATCTAAATTATGTAATCCACGTTGTTGGTAATGCTGATAAATAGCCACGCGGGCTGAATAGAGGCCTTTAGAGTCACAGTAACCTTGGGCTGAATATAAGTTGCGGATAATATCTCGGTGCATATCTTCTGGCATATCAAAACCAAAAGCAGCCGGATTACCTATATTCAATTTTAATACTTTTTGACCTTCGTCTTCCATTTTTTTAGCTTGCGCTAAAACCGGCCCACGAATGTCATAACATACACCTTCTAATTTGTGACTCTTTTTAATATCAGACATTTTTACCTCGACTAGTGAGTCTTTAGACTAACCTAGTAAAGGCGTAAAATGCCAGCCTATTTAAACGCTTAATACTGAAATAAATTCACGTTTCAGTTTCAATAATTAACGAGATGCTAACCATTCATTTAGCTTAGCTTGAGAGCCTGTTACTTGAGCCATTAAGCTATTAGATGCGTCGATGGCTTCAGCTAAGTTATCTAGGTTTAAATTTTGTTCAATAACGCGAGATACTTCAGCAAGGCTTGAAGCACCAAACTGCGCAGCGTTAGATTTTAAGCTATGAGAATGACGAATCGCCGCTTCTCTGTCTTTTCCAATGGTTGCTAAAACTTCAGAGCCTAATCGCTCAAACTCCGAGCAGCAAAAATCAAGTGTATCAGCAAACTGCTCACCCAATAACGATTCCATACTCTCTAATGCTGATGTATCAATATTTATTTCTGTCATATTTTAAGCCCTTAAAACAATCCATGTAAATTACAGTTTAATAGTACTACTTTATATTGATGCGTAAAAAAAACCAACTTAATTACCTCATAAATGTATAATTGCGAGGATCATACTGGCAACAAAAAGTTTATTAAATGGCACGCACACTTTGTAATCATTGTAACTTTGCACTTAACACCTGTATTTGCAGCGCAATTACAAATATAAACAACAAAGTTAAGATTATTATTCTACAGCACCCAAGCGAAGAAAAAATAGCAAAAAATACCGCTAAACTACTCAAGTTGTGTCTAACTGATTGCCAAATAGTCAAAGGCGAAAATAATGACGACTTTTCTATTCTTAAATCACTGCCCGTAAGCTCAACTGTTTTGCTCTACCCTAACGAAAACGCTATTAATTTAGACGATAGCGCTGAGCAATCTAATATAAAAAACATCACCCATTTAATCGTGGTTGATGGTACATGGAAAAAAGCCTACAAAATTTTGCAGCTCACCACATTGCTAAATCAATTCAAAACGGTCAGTTTTAAACAGTTACCTAAAAATCGTTATGCTATTCGTAAAGCCCCTAGGGCTGACAGCCTATCCACACTTGAAGCTGTAGCGCATAGTTTGTTTTTAATAGAGCAGCTAAATCCTGCACCACTTTATAATGTGCTTGATGAATTAATACAAAAACAAACCCAACACATGCCCGAGCACGTAAAAGCACGTTACTTAGATTAAATTCGTTACTATATGAAACTTGCAATGCGTAACTACCCTAACAGGCTAAAACGTGGCTTTACTCGCCAAGGCCCCGACTATCGCTTTGACGACCAAGTCGACTTTAGCGATATAAGAGATACCTTTGGCTTTAGATCTATGGTCGTCGGTAAATGGGTAACTAAAGAAGAGCGCTACATTAGCGCTAATTTAATTTACGATGCACTGGCCGACCTTGCACAAATACTGCATTTACCGCCCAAAGCTATTGGCCTGCGCGGGAAGCTTAACTTTGCATTCGGCCATGGCGGCCAAAAAGGTGTACAAGCGCATTATAATGCAGCATCTCAAACGCTTGCCCTTGCAAAAAATGCAGGCGGTGGTGCACTTGCTCACGAATGGTTTCATGCGTTTGATCATCATATAAGCGAGCATTTATTTGCAGCAAAACCACGATTTGGTTTTGCCTCAAAACTATGGCTTTCAAACACACCTAATTTATCGCACCCACTTAATAATGCTTTGAACAGTTTTTATAAAAATGTATTTTTAGATGAGCACGGCGTTGATGCTAATAACTTTGTACAAACATGCATAGAACACGATAAAGCTCACAATATGAATTATATGAGTATGCCAGAGGAGCTTGCCGCACGTTGTTTTGAAGCCTGTATTGAGCAGCATTCAAATATAAAAAATAGCTTTTTAGTGGGGGGCTTACAAAGTAGTAATTTAATATACCCAAATATTGGGCATATTAATAAAGCAAATGAAGCGCTTAACCAGTATTTTGAACTACTGGGTTACGCGCTTCATAAAATAGACGAATAAAAGCTTTATTTAGTGGTTACTTATCGTCACTAATGCGACTTGCTACTGCGCTGTTTTGATCTTTATATTTTGCATCTTTACGAATGTTGTATGGGTTTTCACACGGGCCCGATAGCATTTCAAAGCTCATAGCACCAATTTTCATCAGTGGACGAAGCGCCAGTGGTAATTTGCCTGAGTTGTAAAACTCTAAAACAATATTACCGCTCCAGCCTGGATCTATTCGGTGCGCTGTTACATGCACCATTAAACCTAAACGCGCAAGCGATGAGCGCCCATCTAACCACCCTACTATGTCTGCTGGCAGAGTTACTTTTTCGTGTGTTATAGCAAGTGCAAGTTCACCTGGGTGTAAAAAGAATGCTTCACCTTCATCAAGCACTATTTCTTCACTCATGATTGATTCCATGGCTTTATTTAGCTGATCTTTTGGACCACTTAAATCGACGTATGCTGCGTTGTGTGCATTAAAAGTTCTGAATTTATTACCTAAGCGTAAATCAGCAGTTACACCTGAAATCATGTCACTTGTTGGCGCAGGCTCAATAACAATGCGACCATCGCTTAGGTATTCATTAATATGTGTGTCTGAAAGTCTCATTATTTATTAATCTTCTGTAATCACAATTTCAATCGCATTGTGATGCTGTTGATAATAGAGCGTGCTGGCTATAAGCCTCGCTGCTGCGCTGTATGTTTTGCTTATTGCCGCGTCGTTATCGTTGGCAATAAGTTTTCCTTGCTCAGAATACTCACGTATATCGATTGCAAGAGGAATATGACTAAGTACGGGTACGCCGTGCTTGTGCGCAAGTTTTTGTGCGCCGTCTTTACCAAATACGTGGTTAGCTTCACCGCAGTGGCTGCAAATGTAATAACTCATGTTTTCAATTAAGCCCAGCACTGGCACGTTTACTTTATTAAACATAGCAATGCCTTTTTGCGCATCGGCAAGGGCTAAGTCTTGCGGCGTAGTGACAATAACAGTGCCGCTCGCTGGTACTTTTTGGCTCATTGTAAGTTGAATATCACCAGTGCCCGGTGGCATATCTACAATTAAATAATCAAGCTCGCCCCAATCAGTCTCGTTAAGCAATTGGCTAAGCGCGCCTGACGCCATTGGTCCGCGCCATACTGTGGCATCATCGCTTGGGACTAAAAAGCCAATTGACTGCGCTTTAATGCCGTTTGCATCAAAAGGCTGTAGCTGTTTGTTATCTTTAGTGACGGGCTCTGCGCCCACCAAGCCTAAAAGCATTGGAATAGATGGGCCATAAATATCAGCGTCTAAAATACCCACCTTTGCGCCTTCGTTTTTAAGGGCGCCCGCCAAGTTAACAGCAGTAGTCGATTTACCTACTCCGCCTTTGCCTGAGGCAATAAGCACAATATGTTTAATCGCCTTAAACTTAGCTGCCTCTTTAATGATAACCTTGGCGCTAATTGTTACAGACACATTTAAGCTTTCACTTACGTGTTGCTCAACTAAAGGCATTTCTGATTGCCCAGCAAATGGCAGGGTTAATTTAATGTGTAGTGATTTATCGTCATTTTGAGTAATAGTATCAATGAAGCTTTCGTCAATACCGACGGCAAAAGCCGCACTACGATATGCCGCTAAGGCAGTAATAATCGGTTGTTTTTGCACCGATTTAGAAGAGAATAGTTTCGACAGTCCAAACATAGCAATTAAATAGCGTTTCTTTGATGAAAAGTGCCACGGAATTATGTAACATTCAGGGCATTAACACCAGTCAATTAATAAAAATCCATAAGCTGTGCGCACTCTAAGCAGATAGCTTGTAGATAAATTAATGATAATTGCCGTTTGTATAATAAAAACGGCGTTTTATCCTCAATTCGGAATGATTATGACGCAGCGAAAGATCCTGATTACCAGCGCATTACCTTATGCAAATGGCCCTACTCACTTAGGTCATTTATTGGAATATATTCAAACTGATATTTGGTCACGTTTTCAAAAACTACAGGGCCACGAAGCTTATTATGTTTGCGCAGACGATGCCCACGGCACACCAATTATGCTTAATGCGCAAAAGCAAGGGATCACGCCTGAAGAAATGGTAAAACAAGTGAGCATAGAGCGCCAACGCGACTTCGCTGACTTTAATATCAAATTTGATAACTACCACAGCACGCACAGCCAAGAAAACAAAGAATTAAGCGAACTTATTTATAACCGCCTAAACGATGCCGGTCATATTAAAAAGCACACTATTTCGCAATTATTCGATCCAGAAAAAGGTATTTTCTTACCCGATCGTTTTGTAACTGGTACTTGCCCAACGTGTAAATCTGAAAACCAAAACGGCGACAGTTGTGATTCGTGTGGTGCTACATACAGCCCTACCGAACTCATTAATCCGCGTTCTGTAATGTCAGGTGCAGAGCCTGTACTTAAAGATTCTGAACATTACTTTTTTGACCTGCCAGCATTTGAAGGCATGCTAAAAGAGTGGTTACACTCGGGCACTATTCAACAAGAAATGGCTAACAAACTAGACGAATGGTTTACCGATGGTCTGCAACAGTGGGATATTAGCCGTGATGCGCCTTACTTTGGTTTTGAAATTCCAAATGCACCGGGCAAATATTTTTACGTTTGGTTAGATGCACCTATTGGTTACATGGCGAGCTTTAAGAACCTATGTGATAAAAAAGGCATCAACTTTGATGAGTTTTGGGCTGAAGGTTCAGACGCTGAGCTTTATCACTTTATTGGTAAAGACATCATTTATTTCCACAGCTTATTTTGGCCAGCAATGCTAGAAGGCGCTAACTTTAGAAAGCCAACTAACGTATTCGCTCATGGTTTTGTTACTGTAAATGGCGAAAAAATGTCTAAATCAAAGGGTACGTTTATTAAAGCGCGTACTTATTTAGATAACTTAAACCCAGAGTACTTACGTTACTACTACGCAGCAAAATTAAGCAGCGGTATTGTTGATCTTGATTTAAACCTAGAAGACTTTGCACAACGCGTAAATTCAGACCTAGTAGGTAAAGTAGTAAACATAGCGAGCCGTTGTGCTGGCTTTATTACTAAAAAGTTTGATGGCAAGCTAAGCAGCACTATTATGCAACCAGAGCTGTTAGCAGAGTTTCAAGCGGCTGCACCTAGCATTACAACACACTATGAGAACCGCGATTACAGCCGCGCAATTCGCGAAATAATGGCGCTTGCCGACAAGGCAAACCAATTTATTGATGGCGCAGCACCTTGGGTATTAATTAAAGACGAGACAAAACAACAAGAAGCACACGAAGTGTGTTCTCTTGGTCTTAACTTGTTCCGCGTTTTAATTACTTACTTAAAACCTGTGCTACCAGAAATGGCTGAAAACGTTGAAGCGTTTTTAAATGATGAATTAGCGTGGGATGGTGTTCAAAATGCGCTAGTAAGCCACCCTATCAATAAATTCAAACCGTTAATGCAACGTGTTGAAATGGATAAAGTAAATAAAATGGTTGAAGAATCTAAAGAAAGCTTAGCACCAAAAGTAACAATTGACCCTAACAGCCCACTTGCAAAAGAGCCTATTAGCGACGAGATTGAGTTCGATGATTTTGCAAAAGTAGACTTACGCGTAGCTAAGATTGCTAAAGCAGAGCACGTAGAAGGCGCAGATAAACTACTTAAGCTAACACTTGATTTAGGCGGCGAAACTCGCCAGGTGTTTGCGGGTATTAAATCGGCTTATGCACCTGAGGATCTTGAAGGCAAGCTAACCGTTATGGTTGCTAACCTTAAGCCTCGTAAAATGCGCTTTGGTATGTCTGAAGGCATGGTATTAGCAGCAGGCCCTGGCGGAAAAGAAATTTATATTCTTAACCCAGATGACGGCTCAGAGCCTGGTATGCGCGTAATGTAATATTACTCATACAATAAAAACCGCTGATACATCAGCGGTTTTTTTATGGGCAAAAGTAATGTTTAGTCATATATTAAGCCTAGCCGTTTATACAAACGCCTTTGCATTAAATAAAGTGAATTGTAATTATGACCCAAATTTTAGATACCAACAGAACAAAAGTAAGTAGCCAAATAAAGCAACACAAGTTAGTCGCCATACTGCGCTTAAAACAACAAACCGATGTAGCACCATTAATTGATTGTTTAGGGCCTGTTTATCTTTCGAGGTTAAATTAGCAGCAGACTGTTTGGTGTTTAGGCAAGGCAGAGCCTATGTAGTGTGGTTATTCCCCATAAATAGGCGATAACGCAGCATAAATGCCAAACAGGCGCTGCCCGAAGGGTTCTGCCTAGGGGCAATTTACTCTTTGTTGCTCGGTTTTTACTTAGCCCACTAGGTTACAAACCTCGCGCCGCGATTAAATAGCCCCTAGATTGAACAAATTTTAATCCTGAAAGGTCAACAGGCCCTAATAAATGCGGGCATAAACGCATTAGAGATCACTTCAAACACACCTGTCTTTGAGCAAGAAATAGCAAAAGCGCGTGCAGCGCATAAAAACGCACTTATTGGTGCAGGCACAATAATTAACACCACCCTTGCTCAGCAAGCAATTGATGCAGGCGCACAGTTTATTGTAACGCCAAATACCAACAAATCAGTTGTCGAACTTACCCACCAGCACGGGTTACCCGTACTAATGGGCGCGCTAACACCTACCGATGTAGCAAATGCAATTGAATATAACGCAGATATTATTAAGGTGTTTCCTGCGGGCAGTATGGGCGTTGGTTACTTCAAAGCGTTAACAGGCCCATTTTCAGAGGCGCAACTAATGCCTGTTGGAGGTATTACTTTGGATAACTTATCACAATGGTTTGAAGCAGGCGCTTGTGGTGCTGCAGTCAGTGGCGATTTTTGTAAGATATTAAATACCGAACAAGAACGTAGTGACCTTAGCAAGCTTGTAAAAAACTATATAAGTAAACTGCCTAAATAGGCAGTTATACTTTAACTATAAAATTAATCATCTTTTTTAATTGAGCTTTTTCAATACGCGGTCTTTTCTTGGTAGGTAATAGTTATCGTAATCAAGAGACACTATAACGCGTTCTGCTTTTCCTAATAACTCATTACGCGGAATTAAACCTATGACACGCGAGTCAGCGCTATTGTCGCGGTTATCACCCATTGCTAAATAATAATCATCAGGAATTGTAATTGCATCAAACCCCGATAAACGTGAAGGAATATTTGCCACTCTTATCGAATGCTCTAATCCGTTTAAATCTTCGATTTTATCAAGCGAGTCTATATTGCTTTGCTTATCTGCATAATTAAGTTTTTTACCATTAATAATGAGCTCATTATTTTCAAGCGCAACGGTGTCTCCTGGCACACCAATTACACGTTTAATTAAACGATTATCGGCAGCTTGTGAGTCAAAAACAATAATATCACCGGTTTGTGGGTCCGCTAGTTTTAGTAATTTTATGTGCGTAAATGGGACGCGAATATCGTAGGCCATTTTATCGGTAAGTATTCTGTCACCTTCTTGAATTGTTGGCTTCATTGAGCCTGTTGGCACTTCGTACCAATCAGCAACAGCGCTTCTAAATACGCTCATCAGTGCAATAAATACGATAAGAGAGCGGTTATTTTTCCAAAACTTATAAACTAATTTCATGCCTATTCCCTTCAATTGAACAAGTCTTTAATTGAGTAACTGTTTATATGACTTTGCTAATTAGCTGCAGTTCAATCAATGATGTAACAAAACATGTTTACTCAAAATATAAATGATCGATTAAATTTAGAGCGTCGTAACATTTAACGAAACCAACGGGTATTAACTTAAAGGAAAATAAAATGTTTAAGAAAATTACTACTGCATTATTGTTTACAACTGCAAGCCTTGGATTTACTACAGCGGCTTATGCTGATCATCACGGTATGAAAAAAGACGTTGTTGAAGTAGCCGTTGAAAATGGTTCGTTTACTACCCTTGTTGCTGCTGTAAAAGCCGCAGGCTTAGTTGAAACGCTACAAGGTAAGGGACCATTTACTATTTTTGCACCAACAGATGCTGCATTTTCTAAATTACCTGAAGGCACTGTAGAAATGCTTCTCAAGCCTGAAAACAAAGACAAGCTAACGGCGGNCAGCCGATGTAATGAAGGTAGATAGCGCTAAAACACTACAAGGCCAATCAGTGATGGTTAAAGCCGACAGTATGGGCGTAATGATAAATGACGCTAAAGTTGTAAAAGCTGATGTAAAAGCAAGCAACGGCGTAATTCATGTTATCGACACAGTACTACTTCCAAAAGAGTAGTCATAAAAGAATAAGCCAAATAAAAAAGCATAAGTAAGTACTTATGCTTTTTTATTTATTTTTTTCATCACATAACAAATTATTGATTTAGTTTTTCTTTCGCTTCTTTTACTTTTTCAAAATCTAAACCAAGTTCGTCAGTCGCTTCTTTAATAAGGTGCGGTTGAGTCATTACTACTGCCATTAGTTGCTGTAGTTTTTCTGGCGGAATACCAAGCTCTTGAACAAGCGCCATTGCCATCATTGGGTTTTGAGTAAACGCTTCAAACAATGCTTTTACTTTTTCGTCGCTTACATTGTGCTCTTTAAGTATTGCTAGTATTGGATTCATTATTAAACCTTAAGTGTTTTTTATAGGGCTTAGTATATGGGCTAAACCCTAAAATTAAAGAGTTACTCTACAAGTAAAACAACTTTACCAGCATTTTCATTACGCTCTAAAATAGCATGAGCTTCGTTTGCGTCGCTCCAATTCAATGTTTTATACAGGTTAAAGTCGTACTTTTTAGTGGCAATATCATTGTAAAAACGCGCTACAAAGTCGTCGCGCACCTGGCGTTTAAAATCAATGCTGCGGTTTCTAAGTGTTGATGCATGAAACGAAATACGTTTGCGTAAAAGCGCCGCAAAATCAACTTCTGCAAAACGTCCATCTAAAAATGCAAGCATCACAATTTGGCAATCCATCGCTGCAATAGCGGCATTTTTATTTAAATAACTCCCCGACACCGGATCTACAATTGCATTTGCTGTTAAGTCATTTGCTTTCATATATTCTACAAAGTCGGTGGTTTTGTAGTTAATTGCATGATCGGCACCGAGCTCTTTTGCATGTTGGCATTTGTCATCCGTACCTGCGGTAATAACAACGGTAGCACCTGCGCTTTTGGCCATTTGAATTGCTGCACCGCCCACGCCACTAGCACCTGCATGAATAAGCGCTGTTTGCCCTTTTTGTAATTTACCAAGCTCAAATAACGCGCCAAATGCTGTTAAATACACTTCGCTTATTGCAGCGCCTTCAGCCATTGTTACATCATCGGGTAATTCCATAAGCTGCTTTGCATCAACGGCTACATATTCACTGTAAGCGCCGCCTGAGCACAACGTAAAAATACGTTTGTTTAGCCAAGTGTTATCTACATCTTTACCGAGCTCGGTGACTGTACCCGCACATTCTAAACCTAAAATAGGGCTATCTCCCGCAGGGGCCGGGTACTTACCTTGGCGCTGCATGCTGTCTGCACGGTTTACACCTATTGCTGCAACTTTAACAAGTACTTCATGGCTCTTTAAAACCGGTTTTTCGGTTTCACTAAATGCAAGATTACCATCTTCATGAGAAATATATTTCATTGTTGCTCCAAGTTTAAAAACTGTAATAACATATAAATGGGGATGAATACAGATTCAAACAACCTCAAAAGCGCCAACTTTGTTTGTAAGGATAAACATCGGGTAGATAACCATTATGTACTTGTTGCTGACAACTCTGCCAAAACGTCGCTAAAAACAAGTTACTGTGCTCATTATTAAAATAGTTAAACGCAATATCGTTGGCGCTAAAAAACACCTTAAATTGGCTCGGAAATATATCGTTTTCAGCTATATCAAAATACGAGTTACTACTTAGCTCTTCG
Source organism: Pseudoalteromonas sp. TAE56 (assembly GCF_000497955.1). Taxonomy (NCBI): domain Bacteria; kingdom Pseudomonadati; phylum Pseudomonadota; class Gammaproteobacteria; order Alteromonadales; family Pseudoalteromonadaceae; genus Pseudoalteromonas; species Pseudoalteromonas sp. TAE56. The sequence goes on along the minus strand of NZ_AUTN01000104.1, from coordinate 59,223 downwards.
AGTGCATTTTGGGTTTGTGGAACGTCTCTAAAGTTGCAATCGGTTAGTGGGCAAATTTCGTCAAAGTCGTAAAACACCACTCGCCCCCATCGCGTTACCCCAAAGTTTTTCATTAGCATGTCGCCCGGAAATATATTAGCGCCCGCTAACTCTTTAATTGCTTTACCGTAGTCATGCATTACTCGTTCTAGGGTTTTGTTATCGCATTGGTTAATATATAAATTAAGCGGGGTCATTTTACGCTCAACATAAACGTGCTTTAAAATGAGTGCCTTACCCGATATAACCATACTGCTACCAATTTGGCTTTTCATCTGCTCAAGCAATTCATCACTAAAACGGCTTAAATCAAATGCTAAATATCTAAACTCGTGCGTATCTACCAAACGACCAACCCTATCGGCTTGTTTTACAAAGTTATACTTGTCTATCACTTGTGCTTTGGTGGCTGTTTTTGGCGCACTAAATTTGTCTTTAATTACTTTATAAACGTAATCTAGCCCTTCAATAGTAAATACCAGCATTACCATACCTGGCGTACCTGGCGCTTTAACATACTTGAAGTTGGCTGGGCTATTTTTAGTCGTATCGACCTTATACCGATAAAACTCAGTTTTGGCGTGCTTTATAAAACCAATGGCGTTAAATAACTCAAAGCGTTGTTTGTGTGGCATTAATACACTTAGGTAATCTACATAACGTGCGGGCTTATCGGTATCAACCATAAAATAGGTGCGTGCAAAACCAAATAATAAACTTAATTGATCGGCACCCATCATTACAGCATCAAGCTTTAGTCCCTCATCAGTATTTAAAATAGCGATAGCAAAAGGCATATTGTCGCCATTTTTAGCAATGCAGCGCCCAATTAAATAACAGGCTTTGTTTCTAAAAAATAATGAGTTGGCGTATTCAATATACCCGTCGTTTAAATTTATAAGTTCGTACACCTGTTTGCATTGCTGCTTAGCGCCTTGCATTAACGTACTTTGTAATGTGGCTACATCAAGTTCTAAATGACTAAACGGCACTCTAAATACTTGATTAGTGATAAGCGTTTTAACGGCGTTATTAAACCCATTATGTAGCGATACCCTGCTCACTAAGCTTTCATAAGAGCGCGGCTCACTACGATACTTTGCTTTTAATACAAACAAATGCACAGTACGAATTTTTTTATCGTCCCAAATTGCGCCAAACGTTGAATTAAAAAAAGTATGCGCAATAGGTTTGTTTTCGTGATTTTGTACCATATCGCCGTAAATATTTTTAGCTAACTGCCACGTTTGCGGGCAAGTAAGCTCAGCATAAGCAATAACTCTCACGGCTTCACTCACGTTTTTCACTTCGCGCTCATACACTTGTAAACGTTCACGCATAGCACTTTGCACACTATGGTACTGTCGTTGTTCAAAACGGCTTTGTGCACCCAGTGTAATATTTAAAAATTGCGAAAACATCGCCTCAAATCCAGCAAAAACAGATCGTGCAAGCTTACTGGCTACAACATGTTGTAGCGCATTATTCGATTGATTTGTTAACCTATTTTGCATAAATACAGCACTTATATTGATGCCAGTTATGGCGGTTATTTTTTATTAATGGTTTACACCTTAGCAAGCAGGCTTTAATTTAGGTAATTAATAAAGCATATAAATAAAATTGATCCTATGAATATACGTAATGTCGATCTCAACCTTCTCGTTTATTTAAATGTGTTAATAGATGAGAAAAGTGTTTCAAAGGCTGCCAATAAACTCGCGCTTACGCAACCGGCTATGAGTAATGCATTAAAACGTTTACGCGATTTATTTGACGACCCGCTACTTGTGCGTGCCGCAGGCTCTATGACACCAACAGCAAAGGCACTTGCATTAAAGCCTGAAGTGGAGGCGCTCTTAAAAATGGCCGAAGCAATTACGCAGCCTAGTGATCAATTTAACCCTGCAACCGCAGAAGTTACGTTTAGAATAATGGCAAACGACTACATAGAGTCGACCTTAATAGCCCCTTTTATAACCGCGCAGCTTAGTAAAAGTCCTGGTATTAATTTTGACGTATTAAGCCCAAGCGACGTTAACCTGCAAGACATGGAAAAAGGCACTATTGATTTAGCAATAAACCGCTTTAATGGCCTACCACGCTCGTTTCATCAAGCCAGTGTTTGGCGCGATAATTACTGCTGTTTAACCCATCCTAAAAATACATTTTTACACCAATCAGGGTTAGAAGACTACTTACAAAAAGAACACATTTGGGTAAACCGTGCCGGCTGGGGGCCAGAGGCCGCTGTTACTAATAAATCGGGAAAGCAAAAATTAGGCTGGGTAGACGAAGCGCTTTGGCAGCTAGAACAAACTCGTAAAATTCGTGTGTTCACTCGCCACTATATGGTTGCAAGCCTGCTTTGCCAATCAGAACAACTTATTGCCACACTACCACGCAGGCAGGCTAAGTTATTAGCTTCTCATACTGATTTAGTAATCAGCTCTGTGCCATTTCAAATAGTGCCTATTGAGGTAAAAATGATATGGAGTCCACTGCTACACCATGCGCCAGCACATCAATGGTTAAGGCGTGAGTTGTTAGCATTTGCTAAAACGATTGCAGATAGGTAATTTATTATTTTCATCACACCAAGCATCGGAGATTTCACTGTCGCGCATGGTGTTCAGCTTTACTTTTTTGTAAAAAATATAATGATAAACAAACTTAATAATAAGAATAACGATACTGCAAATAAAATTTTTGCTGTATTTCAAAAATCCTATGCTATTGAGGCTAAACTGATCGGCGCGCTTAACTTTCCTCCTTTAGCGCGTAATATCAAAGGTATAGAAAAGTCAGAAACAACCTTTTATAGCTACAGCGAAAATGAATGCTTAGCAGCAGTTATTGAAGTAGATATAAACAACGAGTGTCTAGATATTTGTAGTTTAACCGTTGATCCTAGCTATTTTAAAAAGGGTATCGCAAGTAAGCTAATAAATTATGTTTTAGCAATGGATGATTTATCTCATGCAATAGTGGAGACTGCGGTTGCTAATACTCCTGCAATAAACTTATATAAAAAGCATGGTTTCGTGGAATTTAAAAAATGGACTCCTTCACATGGTATTGAAAAGCTGGCTATGTCGGTCGTAATTTAAATCAGTATTTCAAAATAGGTAATTTATAAATGGATAGTGCATCAATAATTGCGTGGAGTGTTTTGTTTGGTGGCATAGGTATTGGCTACCTTACTTACGGGCGAAGAAAAAAAGCCGTAGTACCACTTTGTATTGGTTTATCGTTATTAGTGTTTCCGTACTTTATGACCAGTGTAAGTATGTTGCTTATTGTAGGCGCTATTTTAGTTGCCATTCCCTACTTTGTTAAAATTTAACATTACTACTGTTATTGCTAAGGCTAAATAAAATATACGCGAAAAATAAAAAAGCATCATGGTATTCAACTTTGGGAAAATACCATGGCGCTTTTGGGGTAGTAGAAATAGGAATGTACCTATACTGTATGACTAGCAAGCTTAGTACCAACTTCATGAAACAATTAAAGTTCAATAAAAACAATTAATTAATATATCTTCTCGATACATCTATTATTTCCCTTGTTCCAGTTTTGTGCACGCTGCCACGAATTTGCACCAAATTAATTGGCATTATTTAAGGTTGTTTCAGCATTCTATTAACCATTAAATCTTATTATTGATAAAATCAATATCAGTTATTGAAAACAACAATTTTATTAATAATGCACTTAGCGCTAGAGTGAAGTTAAGCCAACAAACTAAGAGTAATTATTATGACAACAACTTCTTTCACACGCCAAGATGGATTATTCATCGATGCTGACTTGCATCAGTTCATTGAAGAGCAGTTATGCACTAAAGCTAACACCACAGAAACTTACCAAGCATTAGCTACTTTAGTTGATGAGTTTGGTTGTAAATGCCGTAAAACAAAACATCAACCAGATGATGTATTAGAAGTTGATACATTATTAAATGCATACCAACTTAAAAATCATCCACTTTGCCATGTTGATGCACAGACTACGGAAGCCGTTTTAGACGAATATTGCTGCCAGGTTCCTGCAATTATTGTTGTTGCATTAATGGATACGCTTAGTGGTACTCAGTGCGATGAACCTGAGGCACATGAGATTTATCATCGTGCAGCGCAGTTAACCAACCGCCCTTGTATGCACAGAGTAAAAACTGCTTCAGCAGCTTAATAATGGAAGTGCTTAAAAGTGCTCGATAACCTTTTGTGCGAAGTCTGTGCAGCTTAAGGTTGTCGAGTTATGAATACGTGAGTTATCGGTGTGCTCTTGCGCTAAATCAAAGGTTACTTCACCGCTTTTAAATGTTTGCTCTAACGCATTTTCTATGAGTAATGCGGCTTCGTTCCACCCCATAAATTTAAGCATTAATACCGCACTTAAAATACTACTGCTGGGGTTTGCTTTATTTTGCCCTGCTATACGCTCAAACGTGCCATGCGTAGGCTCAAAAAATGCGACATCGTTATTTAAATTTGCAGCAGGCATTATGCCAACACCGCCAACTTGTGCACTGAGCATATCTGCTAAAAAATCGCCATTTTGGTTAGTAGTGACCACTGCATCAAATTGCTCTGGATGCATTAAACATTGTTGCAGCATGTTGTCAGCTATGACTTCTTTAATAATTAAGGGCGCTTGGTGTGCTCGCTCTATTTGCAACCAACGCCCATTTTCATGTGCAGTGGCATTAAACTCGTTTTGTGCAAGTGCAAACCCCCAACGCTTAAATGCCCCATCGGTAAATTTAAGTACATTACCTTTGTGTACTAGCGTTAATGATTCACTATCGTTTTTAAGTGCATAGTTAATTGCAAAGCGCATTAATCGCTCAGAGCCTTCTTTAGATATATTTTTAATACCAATTCCGCACTCTTGTGAAAACCTTAGGCGGGTTACGCCCATTTCCTCACATAAAAAATCGAGCATTTTTTCGCTTTCTACACTGCCTGCTTGCCACTCAATACCTGAGTACACGTCTTCGCTACTATCACGAAGCACTGTTATGTTTGTTAAAAAAGGGTTTTTTAAAGGAGAAGGGAGTGCACTAAAACCTTTTATAGTGCGCATATTTACAAACAAATCCATTTCTTGCCTGAGTGCGACATTAAGAGATCGAAAACCACCACCTAGTGGTGTGGTTAACGGCCCTTTTATGGCAATTTTACAGGCACGTACCGCGTTAATTGTTTCTTGTGGAAACCAATCACCGTCATACAGTTTTGCGGCCTGCTCGCCATTATAAACCTGCATCCAATGAATTTTCCGTGCGCTTTTATAACAATGCTCAATTGCACTATCAACAACATGGCGCATTACCGGCATAACATCTAGACCCACGCCATCGCCATCAATAAAAGCAATGATAGGTTCTAACGGTATTTGCCAGTGTCCTTGTGCATCAATAGTGATATTTTGGCCGTACTCAGGAACTTGAATATGCTGATACGTCATGGCTAAACCTAACTTAAAATAACGATTAATTGATTAAACCATGCTTAGCTAGGAGTGTCTGTATTTGTACTTTTATAGTTACTATCATTTTAAAAAATAAAGAATTAGGCGTGATTATTTATCCATTTAGTTGGTCTTGTATATTAGAATTTTCGTACCAATTATTAAATTACAGTGGAGCATTTTAATGAAATTCTTTTTTGTACTGCTACTATCAATCAGCTCTTTTAACGTATTAGCCGTTGAAGTAGTCATACATAACCTTAGCCCGCTCTCAAGTAATGCTCAAAATACGGTGTCTACATGGGTTAATTAAAGTGTTGAAAAAACACAAAATACACTGGGACCTTTAAAACAAACCACATTGCCTATTTATTTAAAACCGCAATACTTTGCTTTTGAGCCTGTACCTTGGGCTACAGTTAAGCGTAATAACCCCGATGGGCTTGAACTACATATAGATCGCTATGCCAGTTTAAATGCATTCACTAAAGATTGGACGCTATACCATGAACTTTCGCATTTATATTTGCCGCTACTTCCCTACTCCGATTTTTGGCTAAGCGAGGGTTTTGCCAGTTATATGCAAAACGTAATAATGCGTGACAGCGGTATAATTACCCAGCCGCAATTTGTACAACGTTTAAATGCTGGATTTGATCGTGCCCGCCTGCAAACTAAAACTAAAACACAGCCACTTAATGAGCTCTCTGCCGATATGTGGAAACAACGAGCCCAGCAACGTGTTTATTGGACGGGTGCGGCTTTTTTTGCACAGGCCGATTTAGAGCTACAAAAACAAGGTTTATCTGTCGCGGGTATAATAAAACAGTATCAAGTATGCTGTAGACCCGCTCGATCTAGTGCGAAAACCTTTATAAAAGAGTTAGATAAGCTATCCGGTAGTAGCGTTTTTACAACGCTGTATGCAAAATATAATACCCGCACCGATTTTCCTTATATTAGTAAAGAGCAGCTAAACACGCTTTAACGGCTGCTCTGTTTTATATATCTGTTTTATATAGTTACTATATTCAACAAGCCCGTGCGCATTAAAATTGGTTGAGTACTCGTTCATAAAACCATGCAAAAAATTGGTTTTATAGCACTTAACATTCGCTTTGGTGCTTAAAGCTTTAATAACTTCATCAACATTAAAGTGACTCTCACTTGCTGGAAATATGAACTCACAGGGTACTTTTGCGCTTAAATTTAAATTATGTCTAATTTGCGACGGATAAAAGCCAATTAACTTTTTAAGGTGTGTATTGCCTGTTAATAACTGTGCCCGCCATGCTGCACTTGCCCCTGCACTAAAAGCAATACACGTGGTGGGCAATTTTAAACTCTCAAAGCATTTTTGAAGTTTGTCGGTGTATTTATCATGGCCACACTGCTGTATAAAATTGTTGTAACTATCTTGTTCACTTTCAATAGCTTGATACTTGTTATTGTAAGGGTCAACAATCACTAAATTTGAACTAATTGCGTGTGATAACCTCCTTAAAGCAGGGGTTAAACCATAAATATCACTCACTATTAGGTAATTCATACTTATCCTTTGGTAACTAAAAATGGGCTTTGTAAGCAGTTGATAAGATTTATTATAAATATTTTTACAAAAATAGCTTGCACACAATTTATATATAAGTTACCTTCCCTCTCTGGTTTAAAGAAACCGCCGCGGTTAACCATTTACCCTGATCCAGTAAGCCCCGCAAAACGTATATTTGAAAGCTAAGTTATTGTACGGCGAGAACCCCTTGAATAATACCGAGATGATTTTTTACTATCATCGCAAAAGTGTCATAAAGATCGTCAACACTGTAATGAAGCTAAACACAACATCGTTAATTTATTAACTGCAATTTGCTATAAAAATATAGCGCAGAATAAATAACAAGAATAAAGTGAGTTTTATTATGTCTTATAAATATAATGGGTCTATGATCCAAATCGCACATCCAGTGCAATCAATTTCAGTAAACAAACATCGTGTAATCTTTAGTGATACACAAGGTTTAAAAAATGCATTGTTTCAAAAAGCGAGTGATGCACGCCAGTTTGTTAAGTGGCTAAAAGCTAACTAAGCAACACATAACTTTAATTGCCCTTTTATTATTGCAATTATTGATAAGATATTATGCCAGCCTCGTTGCTGGCATTTTACTTTTTAGCTCTTTATTGGTTACAATAGTTTTACAATAATAATTACTGGCAGCTGTTGTAATGCTCCGTATATTTTTAACTTTCTTACTTTTTTCCTGTCTGAGCTCAATAGGCAATGCTAGAACCATAAACTGGCTAGCGCACGACTTTGCACCCTATTATATTTTAAATGGTCAATATCAACACCAAGGCCGTGACGAAAGCATAATTTCATTACTTGAAAAACAACTTCCTAATATTACCTTTAACCGCATGCTTATCCCCTCCGGTAAAGTAATCCAAGAGCTATCTAATACCTCAAACAATGTTTGTGCGTTATCGCTTTATAAAAATGATTACAGAAAAGAGCATATTTATTTTACAGAGGAGAGCTCAACAACGGGCCTCTCGCCTTCAATAGCAATGCACAAAAGACTCGCCAAAGCGCTAAATATAGCGGAATCAAAAGAAGTATCACTATTAGATTTAATACAAGATAAAAAACTAACTCTTGGAGTCTCTATGAGCCGCTCTTATGGCCAAGAGATAGATACATTGATAAACAGTACGCCTAATATAGATTTAGTAATTAGACCCACTCGCGATAGCCTAGCGAGCCTCACATATATGCTTAACCTAAAACGAATTGATATTTTGCTGGGTTACCCAAGCGAGCATTACTATTTAGCTAAATCAATGCACTTTGAAGAAAACTTAACGCAGCGTCCATTAACCGAATCACCCGCGCTAAGTTATGGTTTTATTGGCTGTACTAAAAACGAGCAAGGCGCAAAAGACATCGCTATTCTTAATGAACAGCTTAAAGTTATTAAAAAAACGCAGGCTTATAATGATTTACTCATGCGCTGGTTGCCTGAGGATTTAAGGCCTCTATTAAAATCGCGTATTAATAGCACAAAATAAACAAATTCAAAGTCGCTTAATTTGAGTTTCTGTTAAGCAAAAAAAACGCCACAGTAAGTGGCGTTTTTATATTCAATAACTGTATTACTTACGAACGCCTTCTATTGATAAAATAATATCAACATGAGTAGATGCAGGTCCTAAGTTGTAGTCAATACCGTAGTCGGTAAGTTTAAGGCTGGTTTCGCCCTCAAAACCTACGCGGTAGCCGCCCCACGGATCTTCACCTTCGCCCACTTTATCTATTTCAAAAGTAATAGTGTTAGTTACGCCGTGCAGCGTAAACTCACCGGTCACATCAGCCTCTTCGCCGTCTTCATCAAATTTAATACTCGTGCTTTTAAATGTCGCTTTTGGGTATTTATCTACATTTAAAAAATCTTTACCATGTAAATGCTTATCGCGCTCTGCATGGTTAGAGTCAAGACTTGTAGTATCAATGTTTACCATAATTTTTGACGCATCAGGGTTTTTAGCATCGTAACTAAATGTGCCGTCAAAAGTATTAAAACGACCATATAACCAGCTGTAACCTAAGTGTTTAATTTTAAAGTTAACAGATGCATGCCCGCCTTTTGTATCAATTACATAATCAGCTGCATTGGCGGCNGTTGCCGATAACATCATTGCAGCCGAAACGGCTGTGCTTACTAATAATTTTTTCATTTTAATCATCCTTTAATGGTTTGATCATTCTAATTAAGGTTTTATCTTTATCGATAAAGTGATGTTTTAACGCCCCTAGTGCATGCAATACTGCAAACCCGATTAATGTGCACGCGCCGTAATAATGTACTTTTCCTGCAATATCGGCTTGGTCATCAAAGGCAAAATCAAGCGCTGATACATTAAATAAAGTAAATACTTCTATTGGACGCCCGTCTGCGGTTGATATTAAATACCCTGCAACAACAATAACAGCCAAAATAATATACATAGCAATATGCGCCGTATGCGCTAATTGGTTCATGCCTTTACTTTCACCTAATGGTTTAGGTTGTGTAGATAAAGCACGCCATAAAATTCTAAATAAAAATACGGCCACAAGCGTAATACCAATGCTCTTATGTAAATCGAGCGAGCCTTTATACCAGCTATCGTAATAAGTAAGCTCAACCATATATAAACCCAAACCAAACAGGCCAAAAATAGTCAACGCCATGAGCCAATGTAAAATAATGGCGACAAGTCCGTAAGATGAAGGTGTATTTTTAAACATGTGTAACGTCCTATAATGCTATGACGTTACAATATAGTGCACAGCCGTAAATGAAAATAACATTTACAAACACTTTACGTGCGTATACGCACAGAACTTTGATATTCAAAGTCAGTTTTAAAAGAAGAGGATTAAACAGATAAGTTTATAGGGTGGATTGCTCGCTTAAGCTGACATAAATTAAGCTCTCTGGGCTTACTTGCAAACAGGTAACAAGCCCTTCTTTAATGAGCTCTAGCATAGCAATAAAACTAACGACTACACCACTTCGCCCTTCATTTGGCGTAAAAAGCGTATTAAAAACCACCGCCGAATTTGCTTGCGATAATTGCTGTAATATTTGACTCATTCTCTCTCGCGTTGAGAGCACTTCAGCAGTAATTTGGTGATGCTCAAACGTTTTTGCGCGCGCCATTACATCACTCAACGCCAGCATTAAGTCTTTAAGTTCAAGTTCGGGGAGGTTTTGACTTGTGTCTTCACGTATTGGCATAGCGGCATGCGCTATAAAAATATCACGACCAACACGAGGAATGTCATCGAGATTTTCAGCGGCTTTTTTAAATAGCTCATATTCTTGTAAACGCTTAATAAGCTCAGCGCGAGGATCTTCTTCCTCTTCTAGCTCTTCGTGTACAGGTAATAATAAGCGCGACTTAATTTGTGCAAGTAACGCAGCCATTACTAAATATTCACCAGCAAGTTCGAGTTGAAACTCGGTCATCATTTCAACGTAACTTACGTACTGCTCTGTAATACTAAAAATAGAAAGTTCGAGCACATCAAGCTTATGCTTTTTAATTAAGTACAGCAGTAAATCGAGCGGACCTTCAAAAGTTTCTAATATTATTTCGAGCGCATCGGGCGGAATGTATAAATCTTCGGGTTTGTCTACAACCGCTTTACCATGCAAAAAAGCCAGTGGCAGCTTTTGCTGCACTGGCTTTTCGATATATTTAATATCAGCGGTACTTTCGCTCACGCTTTATTACTCAAACGGGCTTGTATCACCACAGCCAACACGCAATATTTTAACGTCATCTTCCGACAGATCGATTACTGTTGTTGCTTGCTCTGGCAAATAACCACCGTGAATAATTAAATCAACATGCTTATCTAATCGCTCTAAAATTTCATCAGGATCTGACTCTGTAAACTGCTCACCTGGTAAAATTAAAGAACACGACATTAACGGCTCGCCAAGTTCGGCAAGTAACGCACAGGCTATTGGATGCTCAATTACACGCATGCCAATGGTTTTTTTCTTGTCGTTTAATAAACGCTTAGGAACTTCTTTTGTTCCTTTAAAAATAAAGGTATAAGGCCCTGGCGTATTATTTTTAATAAGTCTAAATAATTGGTTATCTACACGTGCGTAAGTAGATAACTCCGATAAATCACGGCAAACTAGCGTAAAGTTATCGTTTTTTTCAATACCACGAATACGCTCTATGCGCTCTTTGGCTTGCTTGTTACCAATATTACAACCGATGGCGTAGCCCGAATCAGTTGGATAAACAACAACGCCGCCTTGTTTAATAATATCAACGGCTTGACTAATCAATCTCGGTTGCGGGTTATCAGGATGAATATGAAATAATTGACTCATGTTAATGCCCCTTCTTCTCCTTCCCAAGCTTGCCAAACACCTTGGCAGTCTTTAGGTAGGTATAAATTTTTGCCAAGCTCTAAATAGCTTGTCGGAAAATGAAAATCAGACCCTTGTGAGCAAAGTAATTCGTACTCACGACTGAGTTCACCTAAAAATTGACGTTCGCTTGGCGCCTGTTGAGGTTGTGCAACTTCCATTGCGTCCCCTCCTACACTTTTAAATTCTACTAATAACTTACGTAGCCACTTATTTGACATTTGATAGCTACTTGGGTGCGCAAGTACCGCAACACCACCAGCGGCATGAATAGCCTCAATGGCAGTTTGCATAGTGCACCAGCAGCTTGGTACGTAGCCTGTTTTGCCACGCCCTAAGTACTTTTTAAAAACACCCGGAAAATTTTTGGCAACGCCGCGCTCTATTAATGCGCGTGCAAAATGGGCACGTGTAATTTGCGCGTCTTTTGCCAGCTCTTTAGCTTGCTCGTATATGCCATCAAAGCCATTTTTTGCAAGGCGAACACCAATCTCTAGCGCTCTATCTTCTCGCTTTTGCTGCTGAGCTGATAATAAAGAGGTAAGGTCAATATTATTAATATCAATATTTAAACCCACAATATGAATTTCAAAACTTTCCCATTTGGTAGATACTTCTGTGCCCGTAATTAATGAAAGCGGTAATTTTTCGGCTTCAATAAATTGCTGCGCAGGCTTAATAGCCGCCACAGTGTCATGATCGGTAATAGCAAACACATCAATATTTTTATCAACAGCGCGATGCAATAATTCTTCAACCGTTAAACGCCCGTCTGAATGTGTGGTATGGCTATGTAAATCATATTTTATCAAAAGAAAACTGCTTAAAATTAAGGGTTAATGGTGTTTATGTAAGTATAACAACTTTTTTGACTAAATTGTTTTAAATAAACACTTGACACAAAAGCATAAGATACGTTTTACTGTAGCCACTTTAAGACACATTAAGAATTAACAATAATGATCAATTCAAACTTAAACACTATTTGGTGGTGGCACTCGTAATTATCGGGTGATGAATTGTCGTGTCTAACAAAAATTCAAAACCCGCAACTATGCGGGTTTTTTTATAACTAAATTTTACGAAACGTATACGTTAAAAATATTTAATAAATTTTGAGGCAGAAAAACATGAATAACGGTCTTACTCTTACACATCGTTGGTGGTGGCGCCTGATATAGCGGGACGGTAATGATCTGTTTGTAATTTAGATATCGTTATTCAAACCCCGCATTGCTAAAGCATTGCGGGGTTTAATTTTTTGAGGGAATGAGGTTTGATTTTTAGTCATATAACTACCACACCAGGCGAAGTAACAAGCATTACGCAAGTACGCGACTATATTAGTAGTCCTCTTGCATTATACGCGGCACTTGATAAGCCTAACTCACTACTGCTTGAATCGGCTGAGATTGATTCTAAAGACAGTGTAAAAAGTTTAATTTTAGTCGACTGTGCCCTGCGCATTGTATGCCAAGGTAAAACAGTAACCGTTACTGCAAAGTCAAATAACGGGCAGCAACTGCTTAGCTACTTACATGCTAATGTTAAAAGCTGTACAGCCACGCTAAACGATACAACACTAACGCTTAAGTACTTGAGTGCAAACAATGATATTGACGAAGCAAGTAAGTTGGTTGCAGACAATGCATTTAGCGCTCTTCGTACGTGTATTAACAGTATTAAAAGCACAACTAACAATCCATTTTCGTTATTTTTAGGCGGTGTATTTGCCTACGATATGGTAGCAAACTTTGAGCAGTTAAGTGATGTGCCTGATGGCGAAAACACATGCCCTGATTACGTATTTTATTTAGCCGAAACGCTCGTTGTTATTGATCATCAAAAACAAACAACCGAACTCATTGGTAATGTGTTTAATGGTCCAGACGTACATGCTAACTGCTTTGAAGTAGGTAAAGAGCTAGAACGATTAAATACACTTTGTGATAACGCAGCTGAATTTAGTGCAGATATGCAAAGCGGCGAGTGCGATGTGAGCGTTGATATAGACGATGCGACTTACTGCGAGCAAGTAGTAAAACTCAAAAAGAATATTGTTGATGGTGATATTTTTCAGGTAGTGCCGTCGCGAACATTTTCACTACCTTGTCCTGATCCCCTGCACGCTTATAGCCAACTTAAAAAGCAAAACCCTAGCCCGTATATGTTTTATATGCGCGATGAAGACTTTGCATTATTTGGCGCGTCTCCTGAGTCGGCCCTTAAGTACGACGTAAGTAATAAGCAAGTAGAAGTATACCCAATTGCGGGGACTCGCCCGCGTGGTAAATTTGCTAATGGGCAAATTAACCCAGACCTAGACAGCCGCATTGAGCTTGAACTAAGAAACGATCAAAAAGAGCGCGCCGAGCATTTAATGCTGGTTGATTTAGCCCGTAACGACGTTGCACGCATTAGCGTTGCAGGTACTCGCTTTGCTAAAGAGCTATTAAAAGTAGACCGCTATTCACAAGTAATGCATTTGGTGTCACGCGTTGTTGGTACACTCAAACCCGAGCTTGATGCACTGCACGCTTACCAAGCATGTATGAACATGGGCACGCTTGTTGGTGCACCAAAGGTTCGTGCTGCTGAGCTTGTTCGTCAAACAGAAGGTAAACGTCGTGGTAGCTATGGCGGCGCAGTAGGTTACTTAACTGGTGATGGCGCAATGGATAGCTGTATTGTTATTCGCTCAGCTTTTGTTAAAAATAACAAAGCGTATGTGCAAGCCGGTGCCGGTGTGGTGTTTGACTCAGATCCTATTTCAGAAGCAAACGAAACTCGCGCTAAAGCACAAGCGGTTATCACCGCCATAAAATCTACGTATAAGGCGGTATAAAATGAGCAAAGTAAATCCTATCAAAATCTATTTTTTAGATAACTTTGACTCATTTACATACAACCTTGTTGATGAGCTGACGATGCTTGGCTGCGAACTGGTTGTTTACAGAAACAACATTAGCGCTGAGGTTATTTTTAACAAAATGCGCCAAGAGCAAGGCCTAGTGCTATTAGTACTTTCGCCAGGTCCTGGCACACCAAGCGATGCAGGCTGTTTAATGGAGCTTATTGAGCTCTCTAAAGGTCACTTCCCAATGCTAGGCATTTGTTTAGGCCAACAAGCATTAACACAAAGTTACGGTGGAGTAATCGGTCACGCGGGTGAAACCGTACATGGTAAGTCTTCAATTATTAATTTAGGCGATCATCCTGTATTTGATGGCATGGGCAATACAATGCCAGTTGCGCGTTATCATTCATTAATGGCAACAAAAGTGCCTGATAATATTAAGGTAATTGCCCAGTACGAAGATATCCCAATGGCTATATACCATCATGATGACAACGCATTGGGTTACCAGTTTCATCCAGAATCAATACTAACGCCAAACGGCGCAATGCTACTTCAGCAAAGTGTCGCTTACTTAACACGCGCTAAATAAAAGAGGACATTATGAGTACACAACCAGAACAACCCATAAATGTTCAACACGCTATTGAGCAACTAATTACGGGGCAATCATTAAGCTACGCAGACGCCAAAGCGTTTTTTGATGAAATAATGCAAGGTAATATGAGTGAAATTGAGCTAACCGCCCTACTTATAAGCCTTAAAATTAAAGGCGAAGTAAGCGACGAGATTGCAGGCGCTGCGGCCTCAATGCGCGAAAACGCCGTTGCTTTTACTACCAGCAGTACGCAACTTGCCGATAGCTGTGGCACTGGTGGCGATGGTTCTAACACAATTAATATAAGTACAACGGCTGCNNCTGCCGGTATTAACATGGTAAAACACGGTAATCGCAGTGTATCGAGTAATTCAGGCTCAGCCGATTTACTCAAAGCACTGGGCATTAATATAGATATGAGCCCAGAGCAAGCGGCAAAATGTCTTGAGCAAACCAATTTTACCTTTTTGTTTGCACCGCACTACCACAGTGGCGTACGCCATGCGATGGCCGTGCGTACAGCGCTTAAAACACGCACTATTTTTAATATTTTAGGCCCACTTGCTAACCCAGCGGCACCTGATGTGCAATTGTTAGGTGTATATAACGAAGCGTTGTGTATGCCAATGGCACAAACACTTAAAACCCTTGGCACAAAGCGCGCGATGATAGTTCACGGCTCGGGCACTGACGAAATAGCTCTACACGGCCCAACAACGGTAGTTGAGCTAAATAATGGCGAGATTACACAGTACACACTAAACCCAAGCGACTTTGACCTTGCAAACTATTCACTTGAACAACTCGCTGGTGAAGGCCCACAATACAACGCAAATGCTAGCCTCGCCATCTTGCAAGGCAAAGGCACAGATGCACATAATGCTGCTATTGTGGTTAACGTAGCTGCCCTTTTATACCTAACAGGTAAAGCAGCAACGTTAAAAGAAGGGGCAAAACAAGTACAAACATTATTAAGTTCAGGGCAAGCCATGAACACACTAAGTGCAATTATTGAGGTAAGTAATGGCTAATGTATTAGACAAAATTGTTGCTGATAAAAAATTAGAACTAATTGAAAGAAAAGCCACGCGTCCGCTTGAAAGCTTTAAGCATCTTGCAGTGCCTACAAGTCGTAGCTTTTATAAAGCACTTGCAGCACCTGGCACACAGTTTATTTTAGAGTGTAAAAAAGCATCGCCTTCAAAAGGGTTAATTAGAGACCCGTTTGATTTGACTGAAATTACCTCAGTTTATAAAAAATACGCTACCTGCATGAGTGTGTTAACTGATGCTAAATATTTTCAAGGCAGTTTTGATTACCTCGAATTTGTGCGCAGCCAAGTAGAACAACCGCTTATCTGTAAAGACTTTTTTATAGATGAGTACCAAGTGTACATGGCACGTATTTATGGCGGTGACGCTATATTACTGATGCTTTCGGTACTCGATGACGAAAGCTACAAAACACTGCATGCAGTTGCTGATTCACTTAATATGTCGGTATTAACCGAAGTAAGTAATGAAGAAGAAGTACACCGCGCACTTGCGCTTGATGCACAAATCATTGGCATTAATAACCGCGACTTACGCGATTTAAGTACCGATTTAGCCACTACCGAAAAACTACGAAAGCTTATTCCAGCTGATAAAGTGGTTATTTCGGAATCTGGCATTTACACCCATCAAGACGTAAAACGTTTAGCTCCATTATGCGATGGCTTTTTAATTGGCAGCTCACTTATGGGCGAGCGTGATTTAGAGCAAGCATGTCGCCGAGTGATTTTAGGTGACAATAAAGTATGTGGTTTAACGCGAACTCAAGATGCACAAGCGGCATATAAAAACGGTGCTGTTTATGGTGGTTTAATTTTTCATCCTAAATCGCCACGCTATGTCGATTTAGATTGCGCAATAGAGCTTAGTAAAAGTGCACCACTTAATTTTGTGGGTGTATTTGTCGATGCCCCAATTGAGCAAGTAGTTCAATACGCAAGTGTGTTAAAATTAGCGGCAGTACAATTACATGGCCAAGAAAGTGACGATTACATTGCTGTGTTGCGTACACAGTTACCAAACGGCTGCGAGATTTGGAAAGCACAAGCAATAAAAGATGCATTGCCCACACCTGTAAGTGGAGTTGATCGTCATCTTTACGATACGCACAGCGATACTCAAGCCGGCGGTACAGGTAAAGCATTCGATTGGTCAGTGCTAAGCGATGCAACTACACCGTTTATGCTCGCTGGAGGCTTAAATCCAGACAATATTAAAGATGCGCTTTTAAAAGGTGCCTTAGGCCTTGATTTAAACTCAGGCGTTGAAGAATCTGCGGGTAAAAAGTGCCCTAACAAATTACATAATGCTTTTACGAGCATCAGAAATTATTGAGGTTAAAATGCAAAATCCAGCTTATTTTGGCGAGTTTGGCGGTATGTTTGTACCCGAGTTACTTGTCCCTGCGCTTAAGCAGTTAGAAAACGAATTTAACAAAGCACAAAAAGATCCTGAGTTTCAGGCAGAGCTAAGTAAATTATTAAACGAGTATGCGGGTCGTCCTACCCCACTTACTTTAACGCGCAATTTAGTTAAAAACCCAAAAGTAAAACTGTATCTAAAGCGTGAAGACTTACTACACGGTGGCGCGCATAAAACGAATCAAGTACTTGGCCAAGCGTTACTCACTAAGCGCATGGGTAAAAAACAAGTTATTGCTGAAACCGGTGCCGGTCAACACGGTGTTGCAACCGCGCTTGCATGTGCATTACTGGGTTTAAAGTGTCGTATTTATATGGGCGCAAAAGACGTTGAACGTCAGCAACCTAACGTATTTAGAATGAAGTTGATGGGCGCAGAGGTTATTCCGGTAACAGCAGGGTCTGGCACATTAAAAGATGCCGTAAACGAAGCGCTACGTGACTGGTCAGCAAACTATCAAGACGCGCATTACTTGCTAGGTACTGCTGCGGGTCCTCACCCATTCCCGACAATTGTACGTGAGTATCAAAAAATTATTGGTGAAGAAGCCAAGCAACAAGTCCTTAAAGCCGAAGGTCGTTTACCTGACGCGGTTATTGCCTGTGTGGGCGGTGGTTCAAACGCAATTGGTATGTTTACCGACTTTATTGACGAGCCAGGCGTTAAATTAATTGGTGTTGAGCCTGCTGGTAAAGGTCTTGATACAAATGAACACGGCGCAACAATTTGTAAAGGCACCAAAGGTATTTTACACGGTACTTACACGTACATTATGCAAAATGATGACGGTCAAATTGAAGAATCTTACTCGGTATCTGCTGGTCTTGATTACCCAGCTGTTGGTCCTCAACATGCATTTTTACACGAAACTGGTCGTGCGCAATACGTTGGCATTACAGATACTGAAGCGCTAGATGCGTTTCAATCACTTGCTAAAAATGAAGGGATCATTCCGGCACTTGAATCAAGCCATGCGTTAGCTTATGCACTTAAGTATGCAGAAGAGCAAACCGAACAAAGCGTTATAGTTATTAATTTAAGTGGTCGTGGCGATAAAGATTTAGCACACGTTCACAATGTACTATCTGAAAGAGGTCAGCTATGAGCCAAGTAAAAACGGATCGTTACGGCAAAATGTTTGCAGCGCTTAACGAGCAAAAACAAGGTGCATTTGTACCATTTGTAACAATTGGCGATCCAGGCAAAGCGCAAAGCATTGCGATTATTAAAAGCCTAATTGACGGCGGCGCTGATGCGCTTGAGCTTGGTATTCCGTTTTCTGACCCAATTGCAGATGGACCAGTAATACAAAAAGCGAATATTCGCGCTCTCGATGTGCACATTAATACACAAGATTGCTTTGATATTATTAAAGAAATACGTGAGTATAATGCCGATATCCCAATTGGTTTATTACTATATTCAAACCTTGTGTTTAAGCGCGGTGTAGAAGCATTTTACAAAGATGCAAAAGCGGTAGGCGTAGACTCAATTTTAGTGGCAGATGTACCGCTACATGAATCTAAAGTGTTCAGAAAGTCAGCAATGGATAACGGTGTAGACCCAATTTTTATTGCAACACCAAATGCCGATGACGACACACTTCGCCAGTGCGCCTCTTACGGTCGTGGTTACACGTATTTATTATCGCGCGCAGGTGTTACCGGTACCGATACTAAAGCACAAATGCCAGCGGGCAACATTGTTACTAAATTAAAAGAATACCACGCAGCCCCTGCTCTTTTAGGGTTTGGCATTTCAACGCCAGATGATGTAAAAGCGGCTCTTAATGCAGGAGCAGCCGGTGCTATTTCAGGCTCAGCCGTGGTTAAAATTATCGAAGCTAACCTTGATGATTTACCGACAATGACCGCTCAGCTAAAAGCTTTTGTAGCCGATATGAAAGCAGCTACATCGCTATAAGGTAACTCGGGCGTGTTTTATACGCATTAAAAAAGGGCATTTAAAATGCCCTTTTTTGTTTTTTAAAAAGCAACTTAGTGAGCTTGGTGTTTACCCTCTAAAATCTCTTCAATAAATTTAGCATTAAATGCTTCTAAATCGGCTGGGCTTCGGCTTGTTACTAAGCCTTTATCTACACATACTTCTTGGTCGACCCAATTAGCGCCTGCATTAATTAAATCGCTTTTAATACTTGGAAAAGAGGTAATGGTGCGGTCGCGCAATTTATTAATTTCAGCTAGTAACCACGGCGCATGGCAAATTGCAGCAACGGGTTTATTTTTTTCTGCGCCAAAAAAGCCATCAATAAAGGCTTTAGCATCTTTATCTTGGCGTAAACTGTCTGGGTTAAATAAACCACCAGGAAGCATAAGCGCGTCGTAATCAGCGGGGTCTGCGTTTGTAACTAGTTTATCTACTGTTACCTTATCGCCCCACTTGTCTTCATCCCAGCCCGTAATTTGGCCTTCTTTAATTGATACTATTTCGATGTTTGCACCGGCATCAAGTAATGCGCTGCGTGGAGATAACAGCTCACTTTGCTCAAATCCATCAGTGGCTAAAATTGCAATTTTTTTGCCTTGTAAACGTGTGCTTGTTTGTAATGTACTCATTGAGATCTCCTTTTTCTTGAAAAATATATTCGAAACACACAGTTAAACAGCATAATGCATGCCGATAACAAGCAATTGAAAATAAAGGATTTAATGTAAGTGGGATTTATAATGCCATGTAAATCATTTAGAGATTATGAATAATCTACATAGGTGCGAATTTATTTCCAGCTCATATAATTTAAAGCACCAAACGCGAGGTGTAAAACCTCACCTACAACATATACCCGTAGGTGCGAATTTACTTCGCGCTCATGTAACTTATCTATCAATACGGGGTTTAAAACCTTAAATAAATTTAAAGTAGATCTTTTAATGCTTTAGCAGGCTTAAAAACCGCTTTATTTGCGCCTTCTATTTCAATAGCTGCGCCTGTTTGCGGGTTTCGCCCAGTACGCGCTGGGTAATAACTAAGTGCAAAAGTCCCAAAGCCATTAATTTGAACCTGATCCCCCTCAGAAAGCGACTTAGTGATTACTTTTTGCAAGCTTGAAAGTGCCGCTTGAGAATCTTTTTTTGTTAATTCACTCTTGTGTGCGATGGCAGCAACGAGTTCTGCTTTATTCATTTTAGGCTCCTAAATACACGCCAAATCAGTGTTGGTTAAGCGTGGGGATATGATGATATAAAAAGTACCAAACCAAATTGGCAATAAAGCCACGCAGGCTAAGGGTTACAGGGCAACAAGTCAACCTTGTAGTTGCTAAGCTTTATGTGGTAAAAAGCCTTTGACTCTTTTTCGTATAATTTAGGTAGACTATGCACGCATTAATTGAATACATCCCACTCATACTGTTTTTTGCAGTTTTTAAGCTAGTCGATATTTATTGGGCTACCGGTTTATTAATGGCCACTACGCTCATTCAAGTTGCTTATAGCTACTTTAAACATGGCTCTGTGCCTACTCGTCAGTGGATATTTTTCGGTATTGCTGCTGTGTTTGGTACGTTAACGCTGGTACTTCATGATGAGCAATACATAAAATGGAAAGCAACGCTGATTTACGCAGGTTTAAGCTTAACGTTACTTGTTAGCCGTTATGTACTTAAAAAAAATCTCGTTAAAAAAGCGCTTAGCTCAATACTCGAAAATGCTAATGATACAAAGCAAGCCATTGTAGTCCCAGAACCTTTATGGGATAAGCTTAACCTGATGTGGGTTGTAATTACTGCTGGCATCGCAGCGTTGAACATTTATATTGCGTATAATTTTTCGCTCGACTTCTGGGTCAACTTCAAAGTATTTGGTTTAATGGGCATTACCTTTGTGAGTATTTTTGCCACTATTATTGCCTTGTACAAATACCTCCCTAATGAAGAAGAACCAGTAAAGTAATTTATAGATAACTAATATCGTCATAAAAATGTCGTCTTTGCTTGTTAGTTTGTAAAAAAAACAAGTTGAGACGACCTTGAACGCCAATCAATACCGCTGGTTTGAATTTACCCTCATTTTTGTATTGCTGCCTTTGCTGGGCTTTGGATTACGCGAGCATTTAGCTAACTGGCTTATTCCTGCGCTTATTATACTTATGAGTGTGTGTTGTATGTTGCTACTGGGCGATCCCCATTTTAAACGTTTTAGACTCACAAGCCTTGGACAATATTCTGCAGTTAAAAAGCGTTTGTTTAGTTTCTTTTTTTTAGGTGCGTTATTTTCGGGTATGTTTTACGGAATTATTCATCAAGGAAACTGGTTTACCCTTCCCCGCAACTCGTTTAATGATTGGCTTTTACTGTTGTTGCTCTACCCAGTACTGTCGGTTATTCCTCAAGAGTTAATATTCAGAACGTATTTTTTTCATCGTTATAAGCGCATCATGCCCAAAAAAGCCGTGCGCATACTAGTAAGTGCAACTGTATTTGCACTGGCGCATATTGTTTATGCAAATTGGATTGCAGTAGGTTTAGCATTTTTGGGCGGTTTACTGTTTGCTTATACCTATGCACAAAGCCGCTCAACCGTCGTGTGTGTTATTGAGCATAGCTTATGGGGGCTTTGGATGTTTACACTCGGGATCGGCAGCTACCTTGATTCAGGCGCATTTAACTAATATAACAAGCAAGAAAAAATCCGATACTAGAAAACTAATATCGGATTTTGAATATTTCTAAAGCCACTTAACTAATCGTTAAAACGCTTCTTAACTGTTCGGCCTTAAGCGAATGCCAGGCTTTAAAATATTTAATCAAGTAGTTAAAATAATGATTCAAACTCACCATTTGGAAATAAAACACCAGGAATACCACGTACTGCAGTAACATCAGCTAGTTTAGTATCACCAAAATATAAACCGCCACTGTAATTACGACCCTTTTGCTTTACATCTAACCAACGTCCATTTTCGCCTTTCGCTATTAGATTAATGTTGCCACTAACATCACGAATACGTAAATCTAACGCACGATTTTTTATGCTAACAAATATATCTGTAGAGGTAAGTTCTGATAAGTTTTCAACATCGCCCACGTAAGCAAACTTAAAATCGCTTGCACCACTTAAAGGAAAATCTAATTCAAAAGTAAATGCTAAATCGTCATTATCTTCACCAATAAAAGGCGAAGCCTCTACTGCTGTGATATGAAATGCAGTGTTTTGAATGTCGCTCACGTAATCACCATTAAAATCAAAAGTAGATAACGTTGTAGACTCTTCACCTAATGAATTAACAAAACGATTTAAGTTTAGTGATAAATCGCCTTCAAGTTTACCAGCGGCTTTATTGATAATTACATTCGTAGTTACCTGTGTAATACCTGTCTCTGCTTCTGGGTTTAATTCACTTTGAGCATCTATGCCATCAAACTCAATCAGCAACTCACTTACATCAACACTTAATACCGTAGCACCATTTGTAACAGTAGCACTCATTATACCTTCAATTTTATTACCTAATACACCACTTACTCTAAATGTGGGAATTGATAAATCAATTGTTATAGGTAACTCATCATATGTGCCAGTTATAGCCCAAGTATAAGGTGATTGGCTGTAATCAATATCTAAGTCACGAAGTTTATACTGTCCTGATGGTGTAGAGCCATCAGCTAGTGGTGAATAATTTGTAATAACTTCGTTTAAAGCATTAGTAAGTGCATCAAGGGTTCTTTGTGTGTCTTCATCAAACGCATCCTCAAGCTCAGCAAATTTTACGTCTAATTCATCTGAATAGCTTTTTTCTTGAAGTCTTGCAGCACCTATAATATTTCGTGTATCAACAAGTAACTCTCTTGAATCTAAGCTTTGAACTTCTGTTGAGCGAGCCTGCCAATTTGTAAATGTAGTTACACTTGCGATCGTTTGCTTAACTTGACCTGCAACATTTGGTAGTAATCCATTACCTTGGTCGCTAAATAAGTTATCTGTAACATACTGCGCTGCTAAATCGCTATAATCTTCCCATGCCTGTTGGTCAGTCTCTGAGTTAGTAAATGCATTAAAAGCACTTTCAACACTAAACGTACTATCAGCAACACCAGCTAAAATTGCTGCGTAAGTAAATGCATTAGTAACCATTTCTGCTTCAACACTTGCATTTAAATTGCTGTGCGTTAAATGATAAAAAGGTGTGGCTGATAAACTAGCTTGCGTAGCACTAAAGCCTTCATCTGTAATTGCTTTACTCAATGGCGATAAATAAACTGTATTTACACCCGGTGCACTAAATGCATCTGCTTTGTAATTAAGAGTAACGGCTGTCAATTCTTGGTAGTCGATTAAACGGTTTGCGTTTAAGTCATTTACATCACCACGGACTGTTCTGCCACAACCTGTAAAGCGCGGACAAGGTAGAGCCATATCACTCGGTATAAACTCAAAACTATTAAAAGTAAGTGGAGTTACACTTACACTCACAGTATTAATGTTTTCGACTTCAATTGATTCTTGCACCACCCCATCGCTATCTAAAACATTAAGCGTGCCCTGTGGTGATTGCCAATTAGATACATAAAAACTCACAGAAGAAGATGTAGCAATTTCACTCACTGCAACAGATTCTGAACTGTCACTGTCTGATGAAGAACCACAACCTACTAATGCAATAGCTACCCCTAAAGGTATAATTTGTTTTAACATCTTCATTCCTTAAAACTTAATGTTCACGTACCAATTCACATTCGCATAATAGGCTTTATCTAAATCTAGGCTATCAGTTTGTAAATTAAGACCAAAATACTCGTTTTCTATACCAACTAAAAATGCTTCACTTTTTGTTTCGTAGCCTGCTTGCACTCTCCAATGATCCCAAAAGTGAATACGGCCTTTTAATTGGCTAAACGTGTCTTTGTCGTATCGTTTTAAAGTTAACTGAGTTGAAAACCGATCGTTTATTCTGTAATCAGCAAATGCTTGTAGACGCATTTCCATTTCGAAATCATGAGATACCGTATTTCCAAATGCAGATGTTTTTAATGAAACTGTTGGCTGAGTAATAATATCGCCGTTGTCATCTTCGCTAAATGGAATTTCAGTAGTTTGCCCTTTTACGGAGCCACTGTCTTCATACTCTGTTTTATAGAGCAAATCTTTTACGCTAAAGCCAACCTGAAGCTCATCGTTTACTTGCCAATCAGCAAAAATATCTAGGCTATAGCCAAGGCCTTCAGGTTTTTCTGAAGGTGAAAACTTTTTAAATAATATATCTTTTGAAAAGTTGTAATCAACCGTTACAGCACCTTCAACTTCATCACTATAAATTTCACCATTTACAATCGCGTCTTGATAATGCGAGCTAGCAAAAACAGATAGTTTAGGTGTTATTGTTAATGCATTTTTATCTAAAAATTTAAAGTCATAAGATACAAACACACCATTAGAGGTTGCTTGTTTAGCATCAAGGTAATAAGTATAAAATCTGTCTTCAAACTCTAAATCATTTTTTTCAGTATGGGTATATTTAGCTGTATCAGGATCAAAGTTAAGAACATAGTCGTAACGACTCTGTAAACCTACTTTAAAATTACCGTAGCCAACACCTACTTCAAATATATTATAGGTAAATGCACTGTCACCCGATTTTAATGGTGCATCAAAATCATCTACAAAGGCTTGTACTGGTTGTGCTTCAGTATAAATTTCTGCGTCAAAATGAGTAAATATTTGAAATTGGTTATCTGCGGAAGCAAGAGGAGAAATAAGAGCTGTTGAAAATCCTAACAAGAGAATTTTTTTTTTCATAATTTGATCGCTTTCTATAAAAAAAGGGAAAAGCATTGCTTTCCCCTTTTATAGTTTAAATATTACTTAGATGAATCAATTAAATCAACATCAGTGTAATCAACTACATCACCATCAATGTAAGTAATTGAAAGACCATTAGTTGTTTTAGCTGCAGTACCAAAAGACATCATCATCTCATTGTACATAGCCATAACGTCACCAGTGTAACCTGCACTTTCATTACCAGTAATAGACAATGTGTAACCCATTGCATTATTTACTGTAATATCTAAAGCACTTGCTTCTTCCATGTCGCTGTCGATGAATGTAGTCATTACTTTAAAGTCTACATCACCAGAAACACCCTCTAATGTAATAGAGCCTGAATCTGTTGCATCATCAGCAGTAAGACTTAACATACCAGTAAAGCCAGAATCGCCATCCATGATTTCAACATGGTTAGTGGTTTCAGTCATTAAGATTTCTGCATCATCTACATTATCAGCAGTCACTGCGCCATCAAAAGTAAATACTAAACATGAATCGATTTGAGTAGCATCAATAGTTCCAGCTGCAAAATCAACACAATCTGTAAGTGCTTGTGTTTGTGTACCAGCAGTAACAAGTTCAACAGATACGTCATTCTCACCTTTTAATGTAGCACCCCAAGCAACAACAAGCTTGTCGCCTTCATAAGAAGCCGCTGCATTAATCATCTCACCTGTAGTAGCATTGCTAAGCATTAACGTAAGATCATCTAAGCTGTAAGCATAGTCCCAATCAGCATTGCGAGTTGATGTACCTGTACCTGAGTTATTACCCATTTCAGCTAATTCATCAATTACGTCTGCAAGAACGTCTGCTGCATCAGCAACTGCATCAGCACCTGTACCAGTAAGCACAGCCATAGTCGATAATGACTCTGATGTAGCTTTAACAGAAGTTAGTACTTCAAGTTTAGCAACTGCAGTTTCAGCAGCAAGTTGTAAGTTATAAGCTGTTACAAATTGCTCGCTAGCTAGTTCACCTTGAGCTACAGCAGCTGTTTGCATTGCTGTAAGCGCATCAATCATTGCTTGTGCGCCTTCGCCTTCAAGGTCTAGATAAGCATTAGCAGCAACAAGTGCTTGCTCAATAGCAATTTCAAGTGCATCAACAGCAGCAGCAAAATCAGACGCAGCAGTAACAGCAGTCATTGCAAGCTCAAGAGCTTCAGTTGCATTCGCAGCTGTATCTACCATCGCACCTTCTGCGTTAGCAAGTGCGCTTGTAGAAGCCGCTTCAGCTGTGTCTGCTACTGATTTTTTCTCATCAGCAACGTCTGCAGTGTCTTCAGCAACTAATTTTGCTGCAGCAAGAGCAACATCAAACGTTTCAATCGCAGCTTCTGCTTCAGCTACTAGTGCAGCTAATGCTAAGTCGTATGCAACTGTGTCAGTTACAGCTACAGATGCATCTGTTTGTAACAACGTTGCAGAGTCAAGTATTTGTTGGTAATCAGAGCTTTGAGTAACTAAAGCATTTGCAGCAGTCACATAGCCTTGTGATTTAACAAAAATAGAACCCGCTTTAGCTGTTAAATCAGCTGTAGTAGCTTCGTTTTTAAGTAATGTAACAGCGCTTACAAATGCAGCTGCGTTATCAGCTGTAAGAGCGTCGCCACCCATTGCTTGAACATCTGCAAGTGAACTTTGAGCTGTTTCAATGTTCATTTCTAATGTAGTAAGTGCAGTTTGAGAAGCTGTAATTTCTACTGTTAAAGCAGCTGCTAGAGCGGTATAAAAGTCATCTCCAACTGTACATTCTGCGCCAGTACAACCAATTACTTCTAGTGCTTTTTTAACTTTTATTGCAGCGGCCGCAAGACCTGCATCAGTTGCTGCACCATTTTTAATAGCTTTATCTTTAGCAGCTTTTGCTTTTGCTGCAATACCTACTGAGTTAGCTGCAAATGCATCAATTTGTGCCTGTGTTGCACTAGGGTTGTTAGCAGTGAATGCCGCTTTTAAAGCGTCTTCAATTGCAGTTTCATCACCCGTTGCTACAGCAACAAAAATGTTTGCAGTATTTGTAATAGCTGTTTGTAACATTGTAGCTATTGCAGCAATACCAGCGTCAGTATTACCTTTAAACTGGCCAGACTTAATACCTGCAGCAATACTGCTCATTACATCACCAATTGAAGGTAAACCTTGAATTGAAGATGAAAGCTGTGCAATTGCTAAAATACCGTCTGTAAGTTCTTCTTCGCCATCAACGTCACTTAAATCTACAGCGCCGCCGTTAGATAAATCACCTATAATAGCTGAAAGTAAAAGTGCTGCGTCTTGACCCATTACTTGTACAACAGTATTTAGGCTAGCTGTAGCGATAGCGTCTTCATCTACACTTGAACCTGAGTCAAGAAGAAGAGCCGCCACTAACGATGTTAAGAAAGTAACATTAGCTTTGTAAGAACTTGCAACATTAAGATCGCCAGCTGCACCACTTACTCCAGATGTATCTGCTTCAACAGCTGGGATAAATTTAACAACTGAAAGCTCTAGGTCAGTTTTGTACCATTCGCCAAACTCAATCGCAGTATCGCCATCATTTACATCATCTGCTTCTGGCGCTACATCGTAATCGCCACAACCTACGTAAGCGTCACAACGTAAAAAGCTATCATCGCCTTCTGCAGATGTTTTAACTGTAATGTAAACTGGTCCAGTAAAGTCATCATCTAGGTAGATGCTGTAACGGCCGCTTTCATCAGTTAGCACTTCAGGGTTAGCCGCAATTTTGCTTGCTTCTACTGCAGCATCTGCAGCATCTTGTGATAGTGCTTCTTCAGAAAAAGACTCTGCTTCTGCTGAAGCAGCTGAGCGAAACGCAACAGGAACGCTTTGACCAGATGCATCTAAAGTCATTACAGTTACTACTGCACTTTTCATTGAACCTTTAACAGCTTTACCCGTTACTTCAATGTTGAACTGTGCATCACCTGTTGCAGTAAAAGCTTCTACAGGTGTAACAGGAATGTTTCTGTCATTGTCCGAACCACATGCTGTTAAGCCTAATGTAAGTGCAACTGAAGCTGCAATAGGTGTAAATTTGATCGTACGCTTTACCATTTATTTCTCCTTGATAGCCTGGAATGAGTATCAGAAATTAGTTTAGTTGATAGTGGCTTGTGTAAGCTTTTATGTTTAAAAAGCATTAAAAAAGTACACAATCATAACCTTTGTTACCAGAACATTAAAAATACCATTAAGCTATGTAGTTATGCTACATATTTATACATTTTATAGAAGTATTTATCTTTATTCTATGAGCTACTTCTTTATCAGCATCTCTATTATTCAATAACCTATAGACACTCATAAAGAACCAGCACATATTGATACAATATATTCACTTTATTAAATGAATATTACATATAATCTAGTTTGTTAATTATATTCTTCAAGTAAATGCGATGGATGAGTGCTAAAAAAGAGGATAATTCGAAAAATTAATGAAAAAGGATTGTTTATATCAAAGGTTAGTCGGTTTTACTTTAGCTAAGCAAACGTTTATAAAACTTGTTTACTTAACTAAAATAAATGTTTAGTTGTGCTTAACTTAGGCACTGGTTAGTAAGGCACTCTTACAACCCCCTCCATTAATACACGCGCACTTCGGCTCATACTTGCTTTGATAACTTGCCAATCACCATTTATATTTTTAGCCTCAGCACCTACTTTTAGCGTACCTGATGGGTGACCAAAGTTAACTTCACTCAATGCGCCGCCACCAGCAGCTATATTTACGAGTGTGCCTTCAATTGCTGCAGCAGTGCCAATAGCAACAGCAGCTGTGCCCATCATGGCATGGTGCAGTTTACCCATCGACATTGCGCGCACGAGTAAGTTAATGTTGGCAGCCTCAATAACTTTACCGCTAGACGCAGTGTAATCTAAAGGCGCTGCAACAAACGCAACTTTTGGCGTATGTTGGCGAGCTTGCGCTTCATTAATATCGGTGATTAAACCCATTTTAACGGCGCCATAAGCGCGAATGGTTTCGAGCTTTTCAAGTGCATCAACATCATTATTTATATCGTCTTGCAGCTCTATGCCGGTATAGCCAATATCAGCGGCGTTAATAAATACAGTAGGAATACCTGCGTTTATCATTGTTGCTTTTAAAGTACCAACACCCGGTACTTTTAAGTCATCAACTACGTTACCGGTTGGAAATAACGCGCCATCGCCATCAGCGGGATCTATAAATTCAAGTTTTACTTCAGCTGCTGCAAAGGTAACGCCATCGAGCTCAAAGTCGCCGGTTTCTTGTACTTCGCCATTGGTCATAGGGACATGCACTAATATGCTTTTTTTAATATTAGCCTGCCACACACGCACAATAGCAACACCGTTATTAGGTAATCTGCTTTTATCGACTAAACCATTACTAATGGCAAAAGCACCCACTGCTGACGTTAAGTTGCCACAGTTACCGCTCCAATCCACAAACGGTTTATCTATCGCTACTTGGCCAAACAAGTAATCCACATCGTGATCAGTTTGCTCACTTTTACTTAAGATTACTGTTTTACTAGTACTTGATGTAGCGCCGCCCATGCCATCCGTTTGCTTAGCATACGGATCGGGGCTGCCAATAACACGCAGTAATAAATTATCCCGCGCCTCGCCTGCTACTTGAGCAGGCTTTGGCAAGTCAGTTAAATTAAAAAAAACACCTTTACTGGTGCCGCCACGCATATAGGTTGCAGGCACTTTAATTTGCGGTTTAAACATAATATTTGCCCTTATGCAGATTGCGTTGCTTCTAAAAAGTCTTGAGCAAAGCGTTGTAACACGCCACCAGCCGCGTAAATAGAAAGTTCTTCTTGGGTATCTATACGGCACTTCATAGGTACAGTAACTACTTCACCGTCTGTACGGGTAATAATTAAATTAACAGTAGCACCTGGTTTCAAATCACCCGCTACATCGTACGTTTCGCTGCCATCCAGCTTTAAAGTTTTACGGGTTGTGCCCGCTTTAAATTCAAGTGGTAAAACACCCATCCCAATTAGATTAGTACGATGAATACGCTCAAAACCTTCTGCTGCTATTACTTCAACGCCTGCAAGCCTTACCCCTTTTGCCGCCCAATCGCGCGACGAACCTTGACCGTAATCGGCACNGTTTACGCTCCATGTAGGCTTCGATTGCTTCCCACATCCGTGTATTGGTGCCTTGCGGCTCTAATCGTGCGTATGAACCTTGTTTAATATCGCCGTTTTCGTCAAGTACCATTTCATTTAGCAGCTTTGGATTTGCAAAGGTTGCGCGCTGCGCTGTTAAATGATCGCCTCGGTGCGTTGCATACGAGTTGTAGTCTTCTTCTGGCACATTCATTTTGGTCAGGTATTCGCCAGCAGCACTGCTTGCCATAATCGCGTTTGATGGCGATAAATGATCCGTTGTAATGTTATCGCCAAGTACAGCAAGCGCACGCATACCGGTCATTGTACGCTCACCAGCAAGTGCACCTTCCCAATAAGGCGGGCGACGAATGTACGTACTTTCTGGGCGCCAGTCGTAAAGTGGGTCGTTATCTTCACCGTAATCTACGGTTAAATTAAACATCGGCTCGTATACTTTTCTAAACTGCTCAGGCTTAACGCTTTGCTTAATTACAGCATCAATCTCTTCATCTGATGGCCATAAATCTTTAAGCGTAATATCGTTGCCTTGTTGATCTTGCCCTAGTATCCCTTTTTCAATATCAAAGCGAATAGTACCTGCAATGGCGTACGCAACAACTAAAGGAGGTGACGCTAAAAATGCTTGCTTAGCGTAAGGATGAATTCGCCCATCAAAGTTACGATTGCCCGAAAGCACCGCAGTAGTGTATAAATCGCGATCGATTACTTCTTTTTGAATAACAGGGTCAAGGGCACCGCTCATGCCGTTACAAGTTGTACACGCAAAGCCCACAATACCAAAGCCCAGTTGCTCAAGCTCTGTTAGTAGGTTTGCATCTTCAAGGTACGATTGCACCGCTTTTGAGCCCGGTGCTAATGAGGTTTTAACCCAAGGTTTACGCATTAAGCCCTTAGCATTTGCGTTACGGGCAAGTAGTGCAGCGGCAATTACATTACGTGGGTTACTAGTATTGGTACAGCTAGTAATAGCAGCAATAATACACGCGCCGTCTGGCATTAAGCCTTCTTCATTTTCAACAACGCCCGAAATACCTTCTTTAGCTAAATCGCTTGTCGATACACGGCGGTGTGGATTAGATGGACCCGCAATATTGCGCCCAACGCTTGATAAATCAAACTTAAGTACACGCTCATATTTTGCGGTTTTTAAGCTATCGCTCCAAAGGCCTGCTGTTTTTGCGTAGTTTTCTACAAGGGCAATTTGCTCTTCTTCACGACCTGTTAAACGCAAGTAATCTATGGTTTTATCATCAATATAAAACATGGCTGCAGTTGCGCCAAATTCAGGCGTCATGTTCGAAATGGTTGCTCTGTCACCAAGTGTAAGCGCGTCGGCACCTTCACCGTAAAACTCTAAATAAGTAGAAACAACACGTTGCCCGCGCAAAAATTCAGTAATAGCTAGCACAATATCGGTTGCGGTAATACCCGGTTGGCGTTTGCCTGTAAGCTCAACACCTACAATATCGGGTAAGCGAATATAAGAAGCACGGCCAAGCATTACGCTTTCAGCTTCAAGCCCACCTACGCCCACAGCAATAACGCCCAGCGCATCAACATGTGGCGTGTGGCTGTCGGTACCAACTAAGGTATCTGGGAATGCAATGCCATCTCGGTTTTGAATAACCGGCGACATTTTTTCAAGGTTAATTTGATGCATAATGCCGTTACCCGGTGGAATAACGTCAATATTTTTAAACGCAGTTTTTGTCCAGTTTATAAAGTGAAAACGGTCATCATTTCGTCTATCTTCAATGGCGCGGTTTTTTTCAAATGCATCAGGATCAAAACCGGCATGCTCTACCGATAACGAATGATCCACTATTAACTGCGTGGGTACCACAGGGTTCACTTTTGCCGGATCGCCGCCTTTGGCTGCAATTGCATCACGCAAACCTGCTAAATCAACAAGCGCTGTTTGCCCTAAAATATCGTGGCACACTACGCGCGCCGGATACCACGGAAAATCTAAATCTTGCTTGCGCTCAATTAGCTGATTAAGTGCATCGGTTAACATGGCAGGGTCGCATCGGCGTACTAGGTTTTCGGCAAATACACGTGATGAATAAGGTAGCGTGGCGTATGCACCTGGCTTAATTGCATCTACGGCTTCTTGAGTATCGTAATAGTCGACATTTGAGCCCGGTAGAGGTTTACGGTATTGGGTATTATTAATTATGGTCATGGTAAGGGTTCGCTAATTTGGTGACGGTGTTTGCTCACAGCTAGCGTGTTTAATGAAAAGTTTGAGAAAAACTGCTCGCTAGTGGCTATGTGCAATAAAAAAGTGAGCACATCCGTGCTCACTCATTTTTTAACGTGACTCTATTGGTGTGTAACTACGTGCATCAGGGCCTGTGTAATCGGCACTTGGGCGGATAATACGGTTGTTAGCGCGTTGCTCTTTTACATGCGCAGTCCAACCAGTAACACGGCTCATTACAAATATTGGCGTAAATAACTTAGTCGGAATATCCATAAAATGATAAGCAGATGCATGGAAAAAATCGGCATTACAAAACAGTTTTTTCTCGCGCCACATAATCTCTTCACAACGAACAGACACAGGATAAAGCACCGTATCGCCTACTTCACTAGCTAGTTTTTCAGACCATTTTTTAATAATTACATTGCGTGGATCAGACTCGCGATAAATAGCATGACCAAAGCCCATTATTTTATCTTTACGTTCAAGCATACCCATTACTTCTTGCTCAGCATGCTCAGCACTTGTAAAGCCTTGAATCATATCCATAGCGGCTTCGTTAGCACCACCATGTAATGGACCACGTAGCGTACCAATCGCACCTGTTACACAAGAGTGAATATCAGAAAGCGTTGATGCACACACACGACCCGCAAATGTAGAAGCATTAAACTCGTGCTCTGCGTATAAAATTAGTGATACGTTCATCACTTGTGCGAATAACTCGCTAGGTGCTTTGTCGTGTAACAGCGTTAAAAAATGTGCGCCAACAGAGTCGTCATCTGTTTGTGTTTCAATGCGTACGCCATCGTGTGTAAAGCGGTACCAGTAACAAATAATACTTGGGAACACTGCAATCATACGGTCGATTGCGTCGTTGGCTTGGTTAAAATCAAGCTCCATCTCAAGGTTACCCAACATTGAGCAGCCCGTGCGCATTACATCCATTGGATGCGCGTCTTTAGGAATATTTTCAAGCACAGTTTTAAGTGCATCTGGTAAGCCGCGTAAGCTTTTAAGTTTAGCTTTATACTCAGCCAGTTCGTTTGTTGTAGGTAACTCACCGCGTGAAAGTAAAAAAGACACTTCTTCAAACTGCGCTTTTTCAGCAAGTTCGCTAATATCGTAACCACAATACGTTAAACCAGAACCACTTTGCCCAACAGTACACAATGCTGTTTGACCAGCCACTTGTCCGCGTAAACCCGCGCCGCCTAATGCTTTATCTACCATGATCTTCTCCTACCTTAAATTTGTGTGTGATTGTTGGGCGTATTGAACTTTGTAGATTGGAATTTGTTCAATCTAGGGGCGATTAAATCGCGGCGCGAGGTTTGTAACCTAGTGGACTAAGTAAAAACCGAGCAACAAAGAGATAATCGTCCCTAGAAAGAACCCGACGGGCAGCGCATGTTTGGTATTTATGCTGCGTTATCGCCTATTTATGGGGAATAACCACACTGCATAGGCTCTGCCTTGCCTAAACACCAAACATACTGCTGCAAATTCAACCACTAAAGATTAATACGCCCAAATTATTATTTGTCAGATTTTGATGAAAAAAGGGTATCGAGTGTGTTCTCGTACGTGTGGTAATCTAAAAAGTCGTAAAGCTCAGAACGCGTTTGCATATTTTCGATTTGGCTTTGTTGCGAGCCTTCATTCAAAATTGCTGAATACACGTTTAGCGCTGCTTTGTTCATGGCTCTAAATGCACTTAGTGGGTAAAGCACCATTTCAACACCTACATCGCTTAACTGCTCTTTAGTGTAAATAGGTGTTTGGCCAAACTCAGTAATGTTTGCCAAAATTGGAACGTTAATCGCTTTTGCAAATGCTTGGTAATCAGCAAGGTCGTGTACGGCTTCTGCAAAAATAGCGTCAGCACCGGCTTCAACACAGGCAGCTGCACGGTCTATCGCAGCATTTAAACCTTCTTTTTGAAATGCATCGGTACGCGCCATAATATAAAAATCGCTATCGGTTTTTGCATCAACCGCCGCTTTAATGCGGTCAACCATTTCACCTTGGCTTACAATTTCTTTATTAGGGCGATGACCACAGCGCTTTTGCGCTACTTGGTCTTCTATATGAAAACCCGCCGCACCCGCTTTAGTCATTTCTTTTACTGTGCGTGCAATGTTAAACGCCCCACCCCAACCGGTATCGGCATCCACAAGTAGTGGTAAATCGCTAGCACCCGTAATACGACGAATATCTTCAAGCACGTTATCAAGGCTTGTCATACCCAAATCAGGCATACCAAACGAGGCATTTGCCACACCGGCACCTGAGAGATAAATAGCTTGGTGGCCCATTTTTTCTGCCATCATCGCTGTGTAGGCGTTAATAGTACCTACCACTTGTAACGGGCGGTTATTGGCAATAGCGTGTTTAAATTTTAATCCTGCTGACATTACTTTCTCCTCACTTTGAACGGTTGCTACGTGGAGTAACTTATAGTTTTAATCTGTAATTGTGACTGTTTAACTGCTCTTGCTAGCTTTTAGCAGTTAATACATCAAATTTGGTTTGAATATTTGCTTGCGATGCACTGATGTGGCGCTTCATTAACATTTCGGCCAGTTCGCCGTCGTGGTTTTCAATGGCGTTAATAATAGCTAAATGCTCATCAAACGCTTTTGATACACGCGGCCCCACCATGCCCATTTGTACACGGTACATGCGTATTAATTGATAAAGCTCATTACACAGTAAATGGATTAAATGCGCGTTTTTACTGCCTTGAATAATACGATAATGAAAATCTAAATCGCCGGCTTCTTGATAATAAGACTCGCCCTCTTTAACACGTTGTGTTTGTAGGTGCTGATTAAGTAATTGCTTTAAACCTTTTACTTCTTCGGGTTCCATATTGTCGGCAGCAAGCCTACATGCTAAGCCTTCAAGTGAGCTGCGAACTTGGTACACTTCAATCAAACGCTCTGCAGTAAGGGCTACTACTCGGCAACCTACGTTAGCTTTACGCTCAACAAGGTAGCAACTCTCTAAGCGATTTAACGCCTCTCTAAGTGTTGCACGGCTTACGCCATAACGCTTGGCAAGCTCAGGCTCTGATATTTTACTGCCTTGAACTATGCTGCCTTCAACAATCTCACGACGCATATCTACAAATACTTGATCTGATGCGGTAGTTATAGGTGCTTCGTTTAGAAATGTGTGTGTCATTAGTTACTTATTAGATTGTCGACAATTCATGCAGTCACTATGTGCTTATTAAAAAAACATGTCAACCCTAAAACCCGATGAAAAGACTAAAAAATGCATTCATTGTCGACACTATTAATCTAAAGTCGTATATTACTGGCTTTAAAATAGGCCGGCGCATAAAAGTGTCGACATGACTTCAAAGTAGTTAATATGCTTTTTAGCGCTGAAAACACCTTATATAAATGTTATTATCGCGCTTTATTTTTATTGTATGAGCTAACGCGTGAACGCCAACACTTTTATTCCTGAGCACTTTATTGATGACGTAAAAACCTATTTACCAGCGCATCTAAACTTAGATGACTTTTTAAATGCGTGTCGCAGGCCGCTCAGAAAATCTATCCGCGTTAATACTTTAAAAATTAGCATTGAAGAATTTGTAAAACGTGCAACTGAAAAAAATTGGCTGCTAACCCCAATCCCTTGGTGCAGTGAAGGCTTTTGGCTAGAACGCCCAAGCGATGAAGAGCAAAACCTAGCATTAGGCAATACCGACTTGCATTTAAGCGGTGCTATGTACGTGCAAGAGGCAAGCTCAATGCTGCCCCCTATCGCATTAAAAGAAAGTATTGAACTCGCTGATTCTCAAAATAACACAGTGCTTGATATGGCATCAGCGCCAGGTTCTAAAACATCGCAGCTAGCAGCGCTTATGAATAACCAAGGCGTACTCGTTGCTAACGAGCTTTCATCATCACGCTTAAAAGTACTTAGCGCTACGCTTAAACGTATGGGTGTGGGTAATTGCGCGTTATCGCACTTTGATGGCGTTATATTTGGCAACTACATGTTTGAATGCTTTGATAGCATATTATTAGACGCGCCCTGCTCTGGTGAAGGCACAGTACGTAAAGACGCCGACGCACTTAAAAATTGGTCAATAGAATCAAACATTCAAATAGCACAAGTACAAAAAGACTTAATTAAAAGCGCATTTTACGCATTAAAACCAGGTGGCACCTTAGTGTACTCAACTTGTACACTTACCCCGCTCGAAAACCAACAAGTGTGCGATTATTTACTCAGTGAATTTGGCGACTTTATAGCGCCTGAGTCACTAAGTGATTTATTTGAAGGTGCAAGTAAAGCAACAACAAGTGAAGGCTATTTGCATGTATGGCCGCAAACCTTCGATAGCGAAGGCTTTTTTATCGCTAAATTTAAAAAACACGCAAGTTGCGATAATCCAAATCAAACTGTTAAAAAAGGGGCGTTTCCGTTTAACGAGTTTGATAAAAAACAAAGCGTCGCGTTTATGCAATCGCTTAAAAAACACTTTGGGTTAACTAACCTACCTGGCAACTTAATGCAGCGCGATAAAGAACTGTGGCTATTTCCTGAGGGATTTGAAGCCGTGCAAAGTAAAATTAAGTACGCACGCTTAGGTATTCAAATTGGCATTATCCATAAAAATGGCGTAAGGCTAACGCACGAATTTGCTACTGTATTTGGCAATGTGTGTAAAACTAATATTTACGCGTTAAATAACGAGCAAGCAAATGATTATTTTCAAGGTAAAGATATACGCTTAACTGAAGCAACTCAGACAATTGGTGAAGTGGTATTAACGCTGTGTGGTTGCCCTATTGGGCTGGGGAAATGGCAAAAAAATAAGATTAAAAATTCACTACCACGCGATCTAGTGCAAAATACGCAGTTAATAAGCTGGGTTTAATCGATATACTTTACAATATATTAACCATATAATAGCAAAGTATCTAAATGAGCTTTGTACATAGTTGGGCCAGTACATAAAATTAATGTTCATTAATTTACTAGCGTTATTACTAGGTCTCATTTACAAAGAATCTATATCAAATAAGGAATAATAGTTTGCAGTTCAGGGAAGATATTAATGGCTTAAGAGCCATAGCAGTTATTGCTGTTGTTTTATTTCATTTTAACTCATCTTGGATGCCTGGTGGATTTGCAGGTGTAGATGTATTTTTTGTTATCTCTGGTTTTTTAATGACAGGGATAATATTTAAAGGATTAGAACAACAAAAATTTTCTATTTTAAGGTTCTATGTTGCACGCGCAAATAGAATTATTCCTGCACTTGCTCTTCTCTGTATAATACTATTAGTCTTCGGTTGGTTCTACTTATCTCCAACTGATTACAAAGCTCTAAGCAAGCATACAGTTAGCAGCATAAGTTTCGTATCCAATAACATTTACTGGTTAGAATCGGGCTATTTTGACTCCTCATCACATGAAAAATGGCTTCTTCATACATGGTCTCTTTCTGTTGAATGGCAGTTCTACATTATTTACCCAATTCTTTTAGTACTTTCAAGCAAAGTATTATCACTTAAAATGACCAAAAGGATGCTTTTATTTGGCACCGTAATAGGGTTTTTTTTCTGTGTATTGGCTACTTACAAATGGCCTAATGCATCATATTACTTATTTCCATCTCGAGCTTGGGAAATGATGATTGGTGGAGTGGCTTATCTATATCCTAGTAGGCTTGGGAACAAACAAAATAAAGTGATAGAAATCATTGGTGTTTTATTTATTTTAGGCTCATATTTCTTTGTTACAAAGGAAACACCGTGGCCGGGCTATTTGGCAATATTTCCAGTATTAGGAGCTTTTCTAATAATACAAGCGAATTCAAAAAACAGCTTTATCACTGGAAACTTAATTTTTCAAAAAATAGGGGCTTGGTCTTATTCAATCTACCTTTGGCATTGGCCATTAGTAGTAGCTATCGCTTACTTTTCATTAAGTAAAAACTTCATATATATAGGTATTATTTCATCAGTAATTTTAGGGTACTTGAGTTGTAATTTTATAGAGAAGTTAAAATTTAAAAATGCCTTGAATAGCTTCGGTGATGCGTTCACACATAAGCCTATACAAGCAACCATATTAGTTGGGTTTCTGAGTGGTTTAATCTACATTACAAACGGTGCAGAACACCACTACTCTAAAGAAGTTATAACAGCAAGTAACGAAGCTACCAATATGAATCCCTATAATTGTATTAATTCGACAGAACTAATTTGCCATATCGGAAATAAATCGAATGTTAAAGCTATTATTATTGGCGATAGTCACGCTGAAGCTATTACAACTTCACTATCAACTATTTTTAACTTAGATAATGAGGGGATAATTGCTATTACTAAATCAGCTTGCCCGTTTATTTTAAATGCGTTATCAACTAAAAGCGGCGATGAATGCTACAAAGAAAATAATAAAAGAAGTAAATTCTTAAAAGAAAATTATCACTCTGTACCTGTATTCTGGGTAGCAAGAACTGGTGTATATTTATACGGACAAACAAACCCAAAAAGAATCAATAATGCACTGGATAAAAAGCCATCAATTTATTTTACAAAACCACAGGATAAATTTACACATTCACTCTATAAAGAGTTTAAAGAAAATTTAAAATTGACCTTTGATGAATTAGTTAAAAATCACCCTGTCTACATATTGCAACCAATACCTGAAATGAGAAAAAATATACCTAAAACACTGACTAAAAATTTACTCATGAATATAAAAGGTGATGATCTCTCAATAAAATACAGTTTATATTTAGATAGAAATAAATACATTTTAGATATAATCAATGACTTAGCCAAAGGAAAACAAGTTAAAACTTTAGATCCAACGAAGTATTTGTGTAAAAATAATAAGTGTATAGCTGAAATAAATAATAGACCAATTTATTTCGATGGAGATCATTTAAGTGAATTTGGTAATAAACTCCTTACACCTATGTTTAATGAAGTGTTTAATAGTGAATTTTAATTTAGGTACATCTTACAATTTAATATACTTAATAAATTAGTGCACATATTAAAATACATAACTTTCTACTTCACCCAAAGATTTCGAAATCTTTTAGTTAGCGCAATACTCTTAAAAATTAGTTATTAGAACTAAACACACAAATTGTCCAAGTTCAAAAGACTTAATTAAAAGCGCTTTTTATGCATTAAAGTCAGGTGGCGCTTGAGTCACTAAATGATTTATTTGAAGGTGTTGGTAAAGCCACCACAAGTGAAGGCTATTTACATGTATGGCTCAAACATTCGATAGCGAAGACTTTTTTTATTGCTAAATTTAAAAAGCACGCAAGTTGCAATAACCCAAATCAAACAGTTAAAAAGGTGCATTCCCATTTTACGAGTTTGATAAAAAACAAAGCGTCGCGTTTATGCAATCGCTTAAAAAACACTTTGGGATAACTACCCTGCCAGGTAATTTAATGCAGCGTGATAAAGAACTATGGTTGTTCCCTGAAGGGTTTGAAGCCATAAAAAATAAGATTAAGTACGCACGCTTAGGCATTCAAATTGGCATCATCCATAAAAATGGCGTAAGGCTCACCCACGAATTTGCAACCGTATTTGGTAATGAGTGTAAAACTAATATATTTGCTTTAAATAACGAGCAAGCGAATGATTATTTTCAAGATAAAGATATACGCTTAACTGAAACAACTCAAACAATTGGTGAAGTAGTATTAACACTGTGTGGTTGCCCTATTAGGCTTGGGAAATGGCAAAAAAATAAGATCAAAAATTCACTACTACGAGATCTAGTGCAAAATACGCAGTTAATAAGTTGGGGTTAAACTAAAGTACAAATTTCACATAATTAATCTAATCCTTTGTTATCAAATGTAACCAGGTGGCAAAATTAGTTATGCTTTATTGAGTAGCTTTACTACACTTTAAAGTACTTTCTTCTTCTCCCTAATGAACCAAGAAAGTGTTTTAGTTAACGCTAGGCTCAATTTAGAGTCAATTTATAGCCCAGAGGTTTTTAACCTCTGGGCAATTTTTTACGCCGTATAATAACAGTTCAGCTTTTACCAATAAAACAAATATTCACAAAGAGGTTATGAGACGCTGCGCTTTTAGAGAGTTATCTATCGATTCGTGAATAGCTTACTTGTTGTCTACTCATTTACTCCTCATTCACTTCTCTTTGTGCAATTGGTTTTCACTTTAACTTTAACGTAAACAAACTTAACGCATTCGAAACCTACCTAGTTACAATGTTTTTTAAACATCAAGCTAGCTCTAAGCGGTTCAAAGTGAGAGCCAAACTTAAGCGATAGACATAAAATAGGCAAAGCATCAACTTGCTTAGCAACATCAAAAACTTGATAAAATTTATAACCATATTTAACGGCTAAATTTAATTCAGCAACATACAATGCTTTATACTTTGGAGGGAGTTGCTGCCAGTTCATTAGCGCTATTTGAATAATACCAAGCTGCACATCAAGCTTGTACGGCCCGAATTTTTTAGCCTGCTGAATATACTCGTATACGCGCTCTGTCGGCCCTTCTTGATAACTAACTACTTGTGCCAGTGCAATCCACGTTTCTGACCATGT
This sequence comes from Pseudoalteromonas sp. TAE56, assembly GCF_000497955.1. Taxonomy (NCBI): domain Bacteria; kingdom Pseudomonadati; phylum Pseudomonadota; class Gammaproteobacteria; order Alteromonadales; family Pseudoalteromonadaceae; genus Pseudoalteromonas; species Pseudoalteromonas sp. TAE56. The sequence continues at coordinate 18,105 of NZ_AUTN01000104.1, read as the reverse complement.
TTGCCTTAACTCTAATGATTTTAATAAATCTTTTTCCGCTTGTTGATAAACCAAAAGCTTATTGTTATTTTTCTCGCTAGTTACTGATAGATTGTGCGTTTTTATGTATGCACTTAACTGCCAGTAATGAGGCTGTAAAGGGTCTTGGCTTGTTGCATATGTAATTGCCTTATCTGCAAGTTCTAGCTCTTCAGAAGTAATTAAGCTAACCGGCTGCTTTAAAATATTGAGCGCATTAAAGTACCATGTATTTGCGCGCATACTTTGTAAGCTTTGATAGCTTATAATTAAAGTAATAACTGCAAGCAAAATTATCTGAGTAAGTCGTTTCATATTTAAATTATTCATTAAATAAAGACTCTGTTAATCGCTGTGAATTAGTAAAAAATAAATCATGTGCTTTATTTTCACCTATTAACTCGCTCACTATTTGCTTAGCTTTACTCAAAATAGGCGGCCTGCGCTTAACTGAATGTGCATCAGATGCAACATAGGTTACTAAACCGTTTTTTAGCATATCTATACTAATATTTTTTGCAGTTTCGCCCCATGCACCTTCAATGCTTGAAGCCGTTAATTGAAACTCACAACCTAATTGTTTTAAACGCTCAATATAAAAAGGGTTAGCTTGAATATCGCGATTACGCTCAGGGTGAGGAATAATTACTTTTATATTTTGTTTAGCTAGCCAATTTATAAACTTATCGTAGCCTTGGGGGACATGCGAATGCGGGAGTTCTAATAATAAATAATTTACTGAATTAAGCGTACCAATAAACGGGAGTTTATTACTAAGCACTAAACTCATTAGCTCTACATCAAGCCTAACTTCAGCGGCCACAGCTAGTTTAATACCAATATTATTTACTAATGCCTGTGCTTTTAAATTAGCAAGCTCGCTATACAATTGCGAGGCCGAGTTATTAAATCGTCCAATATGTATATGTGGCGTGGCAACCATATGAGTTATACCATCATTTTGTGCAATAGTTAATAGTGCTAAAGATTCATTTAAATCTTTAGCACCATCATCAATGCCTGGCAAAATATGGGAATGAATATCAATCATAGATTGGCATTTAACTATGCATTAGGTTGTTCAGGTTTTTGCGAGTAATCGTAATAATCGTAATAACCATGGCTGTGCTCGTCTTTACTTTTATTCATATCTACTTGGTTAAGCACAATACCTGCAACATGAGCTTTAGATTCAAACAAGCGCTCAATACCCGCTTTAATAGGTTTAATTCGCGTAATATCAGACTTAACAACATAAATTACCGAGTCTGTACTTTGCGCAACAACTAACGCATCACTCACGGCTTGTGTTGGTGGTGTATCTATAATTATATGGTCATATTGAGCTTTCAAGCCATCAATTACTTCATTAAAGCGCGCGTTAGATAAAAGCTCTAACGGGTTACTAGGAATCTGACCACTTGGCATAATAGTTACGCCTGACTGCACATCAACATGTATACACTCACTTAACTGCTCTGTGCCTACAATTAAATTACTTAACCCTGGGTGAAATACCGGAATATCAAAGCGCTTAGCAATACTGGGTTTTCGTAAATCAGCATCAATTAGCAATACTTTACCCATTTGCGCAAGCGACATAGCTAAATTAGCTGAGGTCGTTGTTTTACCCTCACCCGGAGCACTTGATGTAACAGCGATTACTTTATGATTGCGCTCTAACTGAGTTAATAGCAAACTAGTTCTGAACGTACGTACTGACTCTGCAAAACGCCTGTAATTGTCATCAAGATATGCGTGAATCGGAAAAACACTCTTCTTAGGCATTGGTACATGTGGTAATAAGCCAATCATACGCTGGGCAAGCTTACTTTCAACGTCATTTTTGGTTTTAACAGTGTCGTTAAGGGCGTCGAATATAAAGCTCATTACTACTGCAAAACCAAAACTTGCCACAAAAGCTAAAATAACAATAAGCTTTTTATTCGGCTTCGCTGGTTGATTTGGTGCATAGGCACGATCCGTAAAGCGTGCTGCCGCCGAGCTAAAATCGCTTGTTACTTCGGTCTCTTTTGAGCGAGATAAAAACGTATTAAAAATATTACGATTAGTCTCAACTTCTCGTTTTAGTTGGTTATATTGGGTTTCTTTACGAGTAATATCTTGATATTCAGCACGAATTTTAACTAGGTCACGCTCAAGCGCACTTACAGTGCGTGTTATACGGTTTAGCTCTTTTTCAATGCCAGTAATAAGACCCTTAATTTGCTTATTTAAATTATTTTTTACAGTAGCAAGCTCAGCTTTAGCCGAGATAATTTTCGGGTGTTTAGGCCCATACACTTCACCTAAGTCACTTAATTTGCGTTCTACTATAACGACTTCACGCTTTACGTTTTGTATAACTTGGTGTGATGTAATTTCAGGCATGCTGCCTAAAAGCTCTAAGTTATTATTACCATATTCACTTATTACACGGTTAATACTCTCAAGGTTGTTTTTTTCATTACGTGCAACAATTAACTGCTGCGATATCTGTTCAAGCTCTTGCGTAGCAAGCCCTGCTATACCTTCAATATCTACTAGCTTTTGCTGCTCTCGATAAGCTTGCAGGCGCACTTCTGAGTCATCAAGCTGAATTCGCAATTGCGATAAGCGTGTATTTAGCCAACTAGATGCTTGTTGAGTAATACCCATTTTTGCGCGCATTTGGCTATTAATATAAACCTCACCAACTGTGTTAGCTACAAGTGCAGCTAATTTAGGATCGCTTGATTCAAAACTAATCATAACTAGCTGAGTATTACGAATAGGCGAAACTGAAAGACGGGATTTAAAAGCGCCTAACAAGCCAAGCATTTCACGATCAGCTTGATCCTCAGATGAATATACAGTTTTTTCTTTTTTATTTAAAAAAGGGAGTTTCTCTTTTATAGCTGTTTTCAGTTCACCTAAAACAGATGGTTTCCCAATGAAGTCTGGATGTGCTTTTAAATTAAGTTTGGTAATTACCTCACGGGCAATACTGTCAGACTTCATTACTTCAAACTGAGTAAGGTAATACTCCTTTTTAGTAGAGTCTAAACCGTATATTTCTTGAAAGCTTACAGCCTTAGTTTGCTCTGCCTCAATAAGTAAAGTAGCCGTTGCAATATATTTAGGTGCTAAGGTTAAAGCAACCATAATAGTTAGTAATGTAACAACGATCGAAAAACCCAAAATACGCCATTTGGCGCGTTTAATTACATTAATATATGCACTTAAATCAATAATGTCTTCATTATTGGTTAGAGTTTCATTTATTTGGTTCATTAATTACTGCCTTGTAAACTGCTTAAAACAAGCGTTGTTCTATTTTTATGGTATCGCCCGCTGCAATCTGGCTATTTAAATTACCTTTTTGTTGCTGCTGTTTAGTTTGCTCTTTAAAAATATAAATTTTATCTACCGAGGCACGTTCAGTTAATCCACCCGCTAGTGCAATAGCTTGGTTAACTGTCATAGCAGGCTGATAAGAATAAGCACCAGGGTTTTTTACTTCACCGTGAATATAAAAAGGACGGTATTCAATAACCTGAACGTATACGTTGGGGTTTATAAGATAATCAGGTTGTAGGCCTCGTATTATAACTTGTTCAACCTCTGAAATATTAAGCCCAGCTAGTTTAACTTTACCTAAAAATGGGTAATTAACCTCACCACTATTACCTAAAAGTGCAGTAACCTCTAAATCAGGTTGGCCAAACACTTTTATTTCAACCTTATCGCCAGCACCTAAAATATAACTTTGTGCTGTTTGAGCAAAGCAAACGCTGCTTAAAACTAGCAGCGTTAAACTAAAAATAAACTTCATTAATTAGCCTTTAAAGCAAATGTAAAATTAACACCAACAATAACGCGGTCAAACTCTATTGCGCTTTGAGTAGAATCTTTATCAATAAAATCGACGTAAGTAGAAACCATACCAAAATTACTAGCAACGTAGTTTAAACCTAAACGAGCACTTTTAGATTTATCTTTACGGCCTACATCTCCAGTGTATTGTTCGTTAGTGTAATTAATACCAGCAAGTGAGCTTAAATAGTCACTCCAGTTGTGAGTCCAATTAACACCATATGTACTTTCTTTAATGTAATCACCCTGGACCAAAGGATCTTTAGCCGCGCGGCTAGTTGTAAATTGCACGGTAGAATAACTAAGTGGTTGCCAGTTAACTCCTGCTTCCCAGCTTAAGCCGCTAAAATTCTGGCGCTCATTAGCGCTAAAGTCTTTATTTTGATAACCTAATTTAAACGAGCCAGATGTAACCGCTGTTGCCTCCCACTCCATACCAAGTAGTATTTTTACATCATCACTATCACGTGAAATACCATTAGTTTGTAAAAAATCGTAACGATAGTTTTCTTGCTTAACTTCTAAAAATGTACGAGTAGATGCTTGGGTGTTATAGTAACCAGTTACACTAACTAACGATTTATCGTAATCACGATATTGCGATACTTCTCTAAAGTTTTGATATTTTTTACTAAAAAAACCAGCTTTTAGAGCAACTTGAGCTTTTGAGCTTTGTGCACCGTATTCGTAGCGCACTAAAACATTTTGTTGCTGATATTTTACAAGTTCATTTACTGCATCACCTAAGCCTTCGGTTAAACCGCTACCACGCGGCTCGTATAACCAATCTGCATCACCGTTAATATCTAAACGATGTTGACTAGTAAACTCTTTATGTACACCAGCACCAATATTAACTTGGGTAAAATTGTCAGCGCTATCTTTATTATGTAAAGAGCTGCTCGTACCTAAATCAAGTTTGTAACTGTCAGGACCATTTTCAATAACGGCTTTTACATTAGGCTTAATAGTCCAAATCAAACGCGACTCTTTGTTTTCAGGTGTGGTAAAAAAGTTATTATTACTACTAATGCCCGTTTGTAAAGTCGGCGTAATTTCAGCGCCATCCTTAGTCATAACGCTACCTGGCTTTAAATTTGCAGCTACGGGAGCTGCAAACCCAACACTTAACATAGCAAAAATAGGGGCTAGTGTTTTAGTATGCATTTGCATTCTTAAATCCTTTAAAAATTGTCATAAAAATAATTTCTATATCAAACCATAGCGACCAATGCTTAATATAATGTAAATCAAATTCTACACGTTTTTCCATTTTATCTAGAGTATCAGTTTCACCACGCCAGCCGTTTATTTGCGCCCAACCTGTAATTCCTGGCTTAGCTTTATGGCGTAACATGTAAAACTCTACCTTTTTACGGTATTCCTCATTATGGGCTACAGCGTGCGGGCGTGGACCTACAATAGACATATCGCCTTTTAAAACATTTATAAATTGCGGTAACTCATCAAGGCTTGTGCGGCGTAAAAAGCCACCCAGTGGTGTAATGCGCGCATCATTCTTTTTGGCTTGTGTAACCACTGCACTGTTTTCGGTAACACTCATTGAGCGGAATTTCCAAACCTTAATTTTTCGCCCATCTAATCCGTACCTATCTTGTTTAAAAATCACAGGGCCTTTAGAAGTGAATTTAACAGCAAATGCAATTGCAATAAGAATAGGCGAAATCAATATCAATATTAAAGCAGCTACTATAATATCTTCAGTACGTTTTATAAACTCACGAGCACCAATAAATGGTGACTCAAATACACTTAAAGTATCAAGCTCACCCACATGCTCAATACGGGCATGTATTAAATTAGACATTAAAAAATCAGGTATAATATGTACATCAACAGTAGTGTCACCAAGCTGCAATAATATATCAGCTATACGTTTATCTGCCTTCATAGGGAGTGCAATATATAAAACGCCTATCTCACCGTTTCGAGCAGCATTCACAGCATCTTGAACTTTACCGGCAACATCATGTTTTGTTGAATTTTCAAATAAACGTTCGGGTTTACGATCATCATAAAAGCCTAAAAACTTAAAACCTAATTCATCGTTTTTATTAATTTCATTATATAAATGTACTGCAGATTCTGTAGCGCCAACAATTGCAACATTACGTAAATTTATTCCTAACTTTCTTCTGTTTCGTTTAAATAAATAGGTAACTACCCTCCAGCTATACATGAAGGCAAAACTTAGTAAAAACCATAAACCTAAACCAATACGAGAAAGCTCATCAGTAAATTTAAAAGCGAATGACACAAAAAATAAAACAGCAAACGCAGCGAATAAAGAGCCCCAAGCACATAGAACCATGGTTCTAAACTTACCTGCACGCCACGAGCGATAAGCCGAAAATATTTCCGCACAATACAAAAAACTTAAAGCAACGGTTAAAACTGCAACCATGTAAGTGGGTGTAAGCTCAAAGCTATAAAATAAAGCAGAACATTGAAAGGCTATAAACAATGCAAAAATATCGAATAAACGGTAAAAATTAGCATCAGACGAACCTGTAGGCTTAAACGTCCTTGAAGATGTCATACTATGTATCCCTATAGATATCTTAATGAGTGAATTAAGCTCCACAAAACTGTAGTTAAATATTACAGCATCGTATTGGAGTATACAATAATAGGTTAAGCAATATATGCAATAATATTAAGTAGAAAAGTATCATTAATCAAATGACAGAAACCAATTTAAACAAAATAAACATTTATTAACAAAGTAAACATTTTCACTCCCTACTAACCTTCATTCTCGCCAAAGCTACAACCATTTTTGACCTAAATACGACACAGACTTAGGTAAATTAAATAGAGGTTTGATATAGGGCTTAAACGTAAAAATGAAGATTAAACATACAAATATTGGGGTTGTTATGGAAAGTAAAAAATGAGTGACATAGCCAAAGCTTTCCAAACTATAATAGTTAAAAAATAAAGCTATAAAAAACTGGTGTAAAATAAAAAATTCAAGAGAATTCTTGCCAATATTAACGAACAAATGATTTATAAACCCTATTTTAGAAATTAATACCACAAAGCCTACAAAAAGCAAAGTCATCGGAATATACTTAACTAGCAAAACTGAGTACCCCACCGAATCCATTACATTACCTTTAAAAACAAACATGAAAAGTAAAGATAAGGCCATAACAACCACAACTACTTTTTGGTTATCTAACATCTCCACTACAAAAGTCTTAAATAAAAAACCAGCCACAAAAAAAGGTATACCTTGATAAGCAAGATTATAAAAAAGCATATTACTTATTTCAAATTCAAAACTATATAAGCCTAAGAATAGGTGAATAGCAAAGGATGTTAATAGAGTAAAAACTAACTGTACAGGTAAGGAAAATCGACTAATCACGACAGCATAAGCACTTAATGCAAGTAAAGCATAAACAAACCAAAGATTACCAAAAGGTACTGGAAAGATATACCCTCGAGGAAAAGATGGGTAATTGCTCCAAGGATACAAATTAAAACCAATTATTTCAAAAGTTAATGAAATAACTGTCCATAATATTATCACCCACAACATGAGCGGCAATCTCTTAGTTAAAAACCACTTAGATTTGCTACCTGTTATAGATGCCATAACTAGGCCAGCTGCTAAAAAAAAAGCCGGTATCCTTGCAAAACTAAGTATATAATTAACCTTGTCTACTAAGGTAAAAACAATATATGTTGAAGAACCGTACAATGCAGTGAATGATAGCAACGCATGATGAAAAGCAACCAATAAAACAGTAATCCCTTTTAAAGCATCAACCCAAATTATTCTTTTTTTTAATGTAACTTCCATTGTAATGATCCAAGAGTTTATAAACTTACTGCAAGTTTTAATGCACAGCTTAATTTTAAAGGAACTATCATAATTAAGCTTTACAGTAAGAGGGTTAACAATATAGAAGTTTATTACATCATTAATAATAAACTTAATATCTGAATGTTTTTTTAGCTATTTCCCCAAATTTAATCACTTCCAAAATAATAATCTTTTCTTAATTGGAAGAATAAGCAACAAAGCACTTGGTAGATTGCAAATTATGTTAAGCAGCGCAGGTAATATTCTTCGTGCTTTAATCTGCTCAATAAGCACTAAATAATGAAAAGCACGTTTTAAATTTTTATTACGAATTTTTAGTGCAGATGTCTCTAAATCAGACAAATGATATTCCCTGATAAACTTTTTATCGAAGTTCAATAATTTATCAATATGATCTATTTCTAATTTACTTGAAATTGACCCGTCTCGTACAGTATAAACATAGCCGGCCTCATTAAGGACCTCTGCATTTGCCCCCCTTGCTAAACAGCTTGCTAAAAAATAATAATCTTCGCCTATCTTTACTTCAGGCCAGTATTTAATACTGTGATTTTTTACAAACTCATTTTTAAACAGCGGCTTAACATAACCTGTCGATTTCACTTTGGTGAAGACTAAATTAGTTTTTATAAGAAAAGATAAATTTAGTTTACCTAATGGTAGTTCAGTGCTCGAGTAAAAAGGACCTGAAATAGCACCATCACTGCTTAATTCACAAAAGTTGTCGATTAAAACATCGGCTCCAGTGGGCGCCTTGCTTAGCATGTTTTGCAATCTGTTTTGGTTCATATAATCATCAGAATCTAACACAGCAATCCATTTACCTTTAGCTGTAGCAAATCCAATATTTCTCGCAGCGCCTGGCCCGCCATTTATTCTGGAGCGCAACAACTTAACACGTGAATCACTTATTGATTCAACCACATCACACGTATCATCCGTTGATGCGTCATCAACGACTATAACCTCTATCGAAACCCCTTTTTGCGACAAAGCAGAGTTAATAGAGGTTAATATAAAATTTTGAGCATTCCATGCTGCAATAACAACCGAAACATCAATAGTGTTTGACATTATAAATCCTAAATAAATTATATATTTTTGCTAACTAGGCCTTTGCTGAATAAGCCATAAAAAGCTAACTCAGTCAGATAAATCACAAAGAATTAAGTGTTGAACTTTTAAATGAAATCGCAAAGTAAAAACGTTTCTAACTAAGCCCAATTAATCGATAATCGACTTTTGACTATACACTCACGAACAATATCCGGTAACCTCCATATAAACTTACCACCTGATTTGTTAACTAATACAATAACTCAGCATCAGCGCCCCCATTTTATTGCTGAATCATTTGCTATTGCATGCTCATGAGATGCAGCTGCATTTTGATAGAATGAGGTCGTTGATCTCAGGAAGTATCGCTAATTTATGCCCAAATGCAACATTATTACTTTATAGACTTAATATATAAGTCTAATCCTATTTGTATTAGTCTTTGCATTCTAGCTAGGAGGTGATTATCTGCCTCATTAAAATCGCCTGTGCTCGAAGTGAAAACAACTTTTTACCACCCTTATTTCACTGCCAATTATTTTTCTAATATCTTTCTATTCATATAAGCCCTAATAAAGCGAAATGGTATGAGAAACATCGCTCCTGGAAATCTTTTTAAAATAGATACTGCTAATCCTCTGTTAAAACCTACTCTAGTAATTAAGTGCTTCAACATTAAATAAGAATAAAGATTTAAATGGTGATCTGCAGATTGCTTAATCAAAGCATATTCGCTTTTTTGTAACGGAAATGAAGAAAGTATCATTTTATACAAAATAAAATGATACCCATGCTGGGTCGAAGATGAGAGTTTATTCCAATCGAATGAATCAAAATAAATGTTTACTCCTGCTCCGCAGTGAACATTTTTACTTAATGAGAAAATAACTTTTTCGCAACTACGCACTAAATGTAGCCAAAGAAAAAAATCCTCTCCAGCACTTACTAATGAAGGATCAAAACGCTTATCTGACAATGATTTAAAATCGTAAACAATACAAGATGTTTGACTTAAATATTCTCTAATAAATAGTTTAAAACAATTAGCTCCTGATAATTCAGCTAAATTCTTATCTGAACTGAATTTAATATTATATTCAATAAGCATATCGTTCCACTCTTTGAAACAGTTCAATGATTCAAACCATGATAGAGCTGTATTAAAGCGGCTATGATTACAAAAATAAAAACCTGCTCCAGCTGACAATGCTGATAAGGCTTCTGAAACATGATGCTTGTTCCAAACATCATCAGAATCTAAAAATGCAACGGTATCTATTTTATTTTTTTGCAAATAATCTAACGCAGTATTCCTCGCAACTGCTGGCCCCGCATTTTTTTGTTTGATTAATTCTATTTGACAATTATCTGGCAATTGAATTGAAGCAAGCTCTTTGTCTGCAGGTACGGGCGAACCATCATCAACAATCACAACAGTAAATTTTGTTTTTTTAACTTCTTGCGCCGCTATTGAAAGCAATGCTTTAGCTAATATACCTGATTCCCGTTGATAAAAAGGTATAACTACACCAACATGATACTTAAACATAATACTTTCCTATTTTACATTTATATTGCAAAAATCTTATTTCATTCTTTAACTACAACGTTGTACATAAATTCGGGTCATTTATTACTATAAACTGTTGATTTTGCAATACTGAGATAATTTTTCTAACGCCATCTCTGACTTATCTATAAAGGTATTATCGCTACTCATTTGCCCGTGACTTTTAGCAAGCATTAAAAGCTTTTCAGCAGCATTATCTATAAAGTACGAATCAGTAAAACTTAATAATTTACCCAGTTGAACACTTCGATTTCCCATACCTTGGTTACCTGTTTTATGTGACCAAAAGTCTTTAATTGAAGAACTTGGTGTGGTATTAAATTTAAGATCAATTGACATTGATTCTGACCAATCAAACCATTTATTTCTATGTCTTGGAAAAATAGGCTCTAATGCAAGCCATGGCACTCGCAAAGTATCTGCTAAAATAGCCCCATGCATCGCCTCTGTTACAAGTAATTCAGTTTGTTGTATCGCTTGTAACGAACGCATTACATCTGGATCTGTTGGGTCTATATAATTAATTCCCGCTTGTTTACATACACTCTGCCAGTTACCGCGGGGAATACTTTCCCAATGAGGCATAAAGCTTACTTTGTATTTTTTAGTCTGAGCCGGTAAGTTCATAAAACGCGTTAAAATAGCTGCATCAGTAATAGCTAAGTTAGGGTCTAAATTCAGTGCCTTGGCTGTTCTTGGGCCGCGAACAAAAGCAACATCCCAACTTCCGTCGTGTACATTTGGTTTTCCTGAATATCCGCCGTACCCAGACCCCATAACAATTTTTTTAGGTTTTTTAGGTAAAAAGTCCCATAAAATAGAGCCAACGCCTAAAAAAAGCTCGTCTTCATTGTCATCAAGAAAGCCTGGAGCGAGTAATGCATCCCACATAATGTTATTTAAGTCATCACCGAAATTGGGAATATCGCCTTTGTAAAAAGTAAGTTTCATGTTAATGGAGTTCCTGATTATTAATATTTTTTGCAAGCTTGTTTAAATGCTGATTATTTGGCAATAATACTAAGCCAATGCTGACTATTTTTTTTCTATCGAATAAGAACATTTGAGTCAGGTAAATTATAAAAAAGATGGTGGCAGATATCGTAATATCTACCAATATAAATTTTAATGGGGGAATAAACTGAGTTATTAATGAGGTTGTAATTGCCGTAACAATGCAACAAATTAAGGGTACTATAAAACTAACTATATACTTTTTGACATCAAGCGATAATATCTGACATGACTTCCACAGCGATAATGAACAGTACAAACACTTACCAAGTATTAGCATGATAAGTAATGCATTTAATCCCAAAAATGCGCTTGCTGCTGTTAGGGGGACAATAATAAACGAGAGTTTAACCTGCAGTTGAAACCACCACTTAGCGTGATTACTTAGTACAATAACATTCTTTTGTGGTATGCCTAAAATAATGAAAGCAAAGATGATGCAAAAAGCTTGAAAAGCAACCGATGCATTTAGCCATTTTTCGGTAAATAGTAGTAAAAATATTTTTTCGCTATTAATAAAACAAAAGGTAAATAGAGGAAATAAAATCAGCACCGAAAAGTAAACAGAGTTCATAAAAGCCTTACGAAACTCTATCATTTCTTCTTGTTTTTTAGCCAAAAGAGGAAAACTAATTTCGCTTACAGTACCAATAAAGATATCACTAATAATTTTAGAAAACCGTTTAGCGACATTATAAAAACCAAGCTCTCGCTTACCTAGCACGGCACCAATTATCACTGATTCATAATGATCTAATATTGAAGTAACCCCATTCGTAAGCGTGGAATAAGCAGCAAAGCTATTTAGCTGTACTATGCTTGCAAATGAGAACTGAAAAGTAACAAGCTTCCTTGTGGGTAAGTATACAGCAAAAAAGTTAGCAATAGACAAAATAGCTTGTGCCCAAATTAAAGCCCAAACGCCAAAATCTAGTAACAGCAGTCCAATAATAATAGCTGCAGATATCACCGATGAGAAAATTGTGCGCAGCGCAATTAGGGAATATAACTGCTGCTTTAATAAAACTATATTTAATGTATAGAATAATCCATCAAAAATTAGTTTTAAACAAAATATAGAAAGAGCTAAATTAAAGGTTCGGGATTGAAATTCAAAGAATGAAAAAAAAGAAAAGCCGATAATAATAGCTGATATAAGCAGCGAAACAGCCAAATTTAACCAAAAAATACTGCTGATTATAAGTTTATCTTCAATTTGGTATTTAATAATAGCATCACGCCAACCCGATGGCATAAAGCTACTGACGATAAAAATAATCGCTAGTGCCAATGCCACTAAACCAAAGTCTTCAGGGGCAAGTATGCGCGCTGTATAAGCAAAAACAGCAAAGTTAATAACAGGCGGAAAAAACTTACTAAAAAAGAGCCACAAAATTCCTTTAGATGAATGCTTCATTAATTAGTGGCTCTCTTAAGAAAGCGTTTTATAAATTCACTTTTTAACTGAGCAATAATATGGATAAAAGATGAAAAAGAATTAAATAATGCTTTTAAACTTGGGACTATTTTTCTCTTTTTCAATGAGGTATAAAACTCTATCCATTGAATTTTAAAATTGATACTATCTGCATGTAACCTCAATAACTGAGATTCCTCAACTGTTACGGGCAATGATACCGCCATTTTATAGTCACAATCTCGCAGTTGTATTAAATCGTGTAAACTATGATTACCGGATAAAGAGTTTGCACGTACCAGTGCAACATAGCCGCAGGCTTCAATAAGCTTTAATTTTGCCCCCAATGCCAAGCAGCGGCAATATAGTTCGTAATCTTCACCTAAGCGCATATTTTCTTGATAACTAAGATTGTGTTTTATTAGAAAATCACGCTTTATAATTGGTTTTATAAAACCTAACTCTTGACGCTTTTTACCTTTTTTACTGATATTAGAAACAATAAACTCAGATAACGTGATTTCACATGGAAAGCACTGACTTTCTCCCATCATTTTAGTTTTTGTGGCTAGTGGCTGCCCCTCGATAACTCTATATTGATCATCGCCTACTAATTGATAGCCGTCACTGTTAGCTAATAACTTTTGATAACGTCCTTTTTCTATAAAATCATCAGAGTCTAATACCGTTACCCAATCACAAGAGCAATGCTTTAATGCAATGTTTCGAGCTTTAGACGGGCCACTATTAATACCAGTGGAGTGCACCGAAACTTTGTCGTGTAAGCTTTCGTATCTTAATGCTATTTCCAGTGTTTTATCAATTGAACAGTCATCCACGACAATGATTTGTGAAACTTGTTCGTCATCAACACTTGATTCGATTGCTCTTTCTAACGTTTTCTCGGCATTATAAGCAGCTATAATGACAGCTACAGTTTGATTATTAGGCATCTTCATCCTTGAATTTTTATCGCTAGGCAATTATTCATAAACTCTTACGTAATCTATTATAAATTTTTGTGGAAAAATAGAATTATCAATCCCCTTTTGACCACCCCAACTACCACCTACAGCTAAGTTAATAATAAGATACATTGGCTTATCAAATGGCCAATAACTCACGGAACTACCTTCCTTTTGATAACTGTAATGTAATACTTCGTCTATATAAAAATCTATTCTATCTAATGAACGCTCAACACTATAAACATGAAAATCATGAGAGAGATCATCAGCTCTTTGATAACTCTTAGCATGATTATTTTTTCTGTAGTTTCGTTCACCTGTATGAATTGCTGAATGGATAATATCAGGCTTAAATCCAACATACTCCATGATGTCAATCTCGCCAGCCATCGGCCATCCAACATCTTTAATATTGCTTCCGAGCAACCAAATAGCAGGCCATAAACCTCGCCCTTGAGGAAGCTTAGCTCTCACCTCTACTCTACCATGAGACCAGCCTGGTAGATGCTTTGTAGTTAAGCTTGCCGATGTATATGTATCTTTCGGTTGCTCTTCAAAAAGCGATTGCCACAAATTTTGCGCCCTTTGGGTAGGCTTATGGTGAGCCTCAATGATTAAATGCCCATTTTCTACCCTGCTATTTGTTTTGTTTTCTTTGTTATAGCGCTGCACTTCACCATTTCGTATATAACCTTCTTCATATGACCATTTAGCTGAGTTTGGCAGGCCATTATAATTAAACTCGTCATTCCAAATTAGATTACGTTCAGACGAAAAAACATTAAAAGAACAAATGAAAACATTAATAAGAATAGATAATCTACATAGTTTAATAAACATATATTAATAGAGCTCAATATTTTTCATGCCAGTTAATTTGGTTAAAACACCAAAGTGAAAACAACCTCTAAGTATCCAGCTATATCGCTTAACAGGACTAAGGCAAGTTAACAACGCCATAATGAAACAGAAGGTAAACTTTGAAAGTGCTTTAATAATGAACTTAGTAATATAAATTTTACTACTATCTTCAGAATACTGAGTCGGAGCATAAGTTTGTCCCATCCTAAACTTACGTTTTATCAACCAGCTTAACGTTGCTCTAGCTGCAGTTACAGGCTCATAAACAATCGCATTGGGACTATACTGCAAATTTGCTCCTTTTTTAAAAGCTCTTGAGAAGTAGTCAGTATCTTCCCCACCACTTCGACCAAGCCCTAAATCAAATTTCATATCTTTAATGCATATAGATTCTAAATCCAGAAGCGTATTGCATGTGTAGCCCGTTTCGATCACACCATTTACAAAAACAGCTTTTGTAGCATGAAAATTATTTTTGACAATCCAATACGGTGTATTATCCGCATATATTGATACAACTGGTCCTAGAACAATATCAGCCTTCTTATTTATGGCTGTTTTATATAATTCTGATATCCAAGTATCAGACACAGTTTCATCATCGTCTATAAATGCTAGCCACTTAGTTTTACAATTACTTAAGCATGCGTTTCGCGCTATAGATATGTTGCGAAAAGGTGCGTGAACATAAGTTAAATCTAAACCTAAATTATCCGCAAAGCCTTCAATTTTATCACGCATAGTTGGATCAACATCATTATCAGCAACTAAGATCTTAATGCATATATTATCTTTTAATATTTGCTTAGAAAGAGACTCGAGTGTTTTTTTAATCTCAATACGTTTGTAAGTACATATTGCGATAGTAATTACTGGCATTATGACGCACCTTCAGTGGTAGTAAACGGATAAGTAACTAGTTTTTTACAAAAGCCTACTGACCATCCGAAATGCATAGTAGCTGCTATAAAGCCTGACAACAAAACAGTCACTGAACAGCTTTTAACAGCTATAAAAACCCCATAAAAGACACATACACTAAACCAGACAATAAAAGGAATTAAAAATACTGAGCTAATAGGCGCAAGTAGACATAGTAATAAACAAGGAAATACAGACAGAGGGATCAGTTGGCGGACTTTCGGGATTTGCTTATGCTTGAGGGCATTACTAGCTCGTCCAATTCCATACCTGTAGTACTGAACAAATAGACGCTTAAAAGAATCTCGAGGGAAATATTTCATGTTCGTTTTCCCTGACAGCCATATTTTATAGCCAGCAGAGCTCAGCCTAAAATCTAGTTCAGCATCTTCATTTGCAACAAAGCTCTCATCATATCCATTTACATCATGGAAAGCTTTAATACTCATTAATGCATGATGTCCATGATCAACCCATCTTCCTTCACTGCTATCGTTGCGATGAGAAGAGCCACCATTTCCGAGCTTAGAGTTTTGTGCATATGCAGCTGCCTTTTGAAAACCTCTTTCACCGTATGTATCCATACTAACCACTACAGAATCAGCTTTAGTAACTAATGCATCTTTATAGAGTGTGTCTAAGAAATCTGATGGATATTCGCCGTGTGCATCAATTCTGACAAAATACTTAAACCCATCGCCAAATTTTTCGACCGCTAAATTGATCCCAGCACTTTGAATTTTTTTATTGTTTTTGATTAATTTTATATTTGAATAACTTTCACAGTACCGGTTAACAATATCTACCGTTTCATCGGTACTTCCACCATCAGCAACTACAATAAGTTGTGGTGACTCACTGATTAACTGATCTAACAATTTACCTATGTGTGCTGCTTCATTTAAACAGGGTATCACCACTAGGATATTTAGCTTACTCACTTAAAGCTCCCGTTAGTTTCTTTATTCCATAGTGAGAGAGCATTTTGAAGGCCTTTATCGAATAGCAATCCTTCATCTTCAAGCCATTGAGGATATACATCTGTTGAATTGATTAACTTTAGAATTCGTTCTGGGTGAATTCCAATGTCTAAAAAGTTAATTGCTTTTAATAATGACGCTCCAGCCAGCATAACACTCTTTGGAAATAACATTGTTTTCGCTTTAGGGAAGTGTTCCTGTTGAAAGGCACATACTATATCCTCTAAAGTATAGCGATTCGCATAAGCGCCATTAAATAAAATATAACTAGCACCTTTATTACGCGCATGCTCTATCGAATATAGTAAATCATTAACATAAATACATGACTTAATTGTGTCTTTTCTTCCTGGGTAAATAAAGAAGCCCTTATTTAATAAACCTGCTAAGCGAGTAAAATTCCCCCCCTCCCCTGGTCCAAAAACAACTGCTGGCCTAACGACTATCAATTTTGAATTTTTATTACGATGATGCCATGCTCGGTGAATTTGCTCTGCCATCATTTTAGAAAAACCGTACGAAGAGACTGGTTTTGGTAATGATGCTTCAGTTTTTCTTTGCTCGCTTGGACCATATACAGATATAGAGCTCGTAAATATAATTTCTTTTATCTCATTAGCCTCGGCGAACTTTGTAACCTCATTAGCACCTAAAATATTAGTTTCGTAGTATTCATGATGTTCATGACCAGGCGTAGTATGTATGGCTGCAAAATTGTATATAGTACTAATATTTGCGGAGCTTAAATCAAGATCGTGTAAATCTCTAACATCAGCATTAACATACTCTACCCCACTTAAGCTTACTTTAGGTGGCTTTATATCTATTGAATAAATCGGTGATATATTGTCTTCGACTAGCCTCTTTATTAGGTGTGTACCAACAAAACCCGAACCACCAAACACAATCACGCCACTCATACATTCCACCTTAGTTTTATAGATTTTAATTCAGTTGTTTGCTTTAAATAAACCCACGCTGCACATGTAACAAAATGTGAGATTGTAAATTGAGAAAACCACCCGGCCTCAAGAAATGTTTGCATAAACATAAATAAAAAAATCATTAATGCAAATCCTTCTTTATTGCCGAATTTTAAATTTTTATTGTTAATAAACGAGCGAAAAAAAGCAGCTAGTAAAATTAGAAATATCAACCCACCTAACATGCCCAATTGCACAGTCATGTCTATGTACATGTTATGAAAATGGAAACCTGCGCCAGATGGGACATGGGCAAACTCCCAAATTTCCTCAGCTAATGGGTTGCCTACGTAAAATATGCTCTCGTAACCAGTTCCTAGAATTGGATTATCGTGGATATTTTCTATTCCCCTTAGCCATATGAATGTGCGACCGGTCAACGTCGGATCTTTCCCAACTTCATACATGAAATTATCAAATTGGCTTGAATTACCAATGTATACAATGGCAGCAATTAGCGAAAGTAGGAGGAGTATCATCAGCCAATTTAAATTACTTCTGATTAATCTTGTTAAGTTGATTTTTTGATAGACTATAAAAAACAGAGATAGTGAAACTACTAAGAGAGTTGTTACAGTGGCTCCTAAGCTTTTAGATTTAATCAAT
>NZ_AUTN01000103.1:0-107794 GCF_000497955.1 Pseudoalteromonas sp. TAE56 | reverse complement strand
CTGCCGATACCGCACCGTTACCAACGTTAGTACCTGGTACGTTAATTACGCTGTGGTTTGGCATAAACGGCGCAAGGTGCGATTTTACACCAATTGGGCCAACACCTGGACCACCGCCACCGTGTGGAATACAAAACGTTTTGTGTAAGTTTAAGTGCGATACGTCTGAGCCAATAAAGCCTGGGCTTGTTACACCCACTTGCGCGTTCATGTTTGCGCCGTCCATGTAAACTTGGCCGCCGTGCTGGTGAATAATGTCACAAATTTCGCGAATTGTTTCTTCGTATACGCCGTGCGTAGACGGGTATGTGATCATGATGCACGATAGGTTTTCAGACACTTCTTCAGCTTTCGCTTTCAAATCGGCCATGTCTACGTTACCGTTTTTGTCGCAGTTAACTACTACAATTTTCATGCTTGCCATTTGCGCTGATGCAGGGTTAGTACCGTGCGCAGAGCTTGGGATTAAACATACATTACGGTGTGCATCGCCGCGTGACTCGTGGTATTTACGAATCGCGATTAAGCCTGCGTATTCACCTTGTGCGCCAGAGTTTGGCTGAAGTGATACTGCATCGTAACCGGTAATGTTTACTAGCCAGTCGTGTAGCTCGCCAATCATTATTTGGTAACCTTCTGCTTGATCTAGCGGGCAGAATGGGTGAAGGTTTGCAAACTCAGGCCACGTAATTGGGATCATCTCAGCAGTCGCGTTTAGTTTCATGGTACATGAGCCTAACGAGATCATTGAGTGATTAAGCGATAAATCTTTGCTTTCTAGTCGCTTGATGTAGCGAAGCATGTCTGTTTCGCTGTGGTAGCTGTTAAAGTTTGGATGCGTTAGTACTTCGTCGTCACGTACTAAACTTGCAGGAATTGACTCGCTGCCATTTGCTTCAACGTCGGCTGCAATAGCGTCAACACTTAGGCCATGGCCTTCGCCTAAAATAATATCGAATAACTCAGCGATATCGGCACGTGTTGTTGTCTCTGATACCGAAATTGAGTACTCGCCTTCGTGGTTTGTTGCAAAGTTTACGCCTTTTGCAATTGCACGTGCTGTTACGTCGTTTTTGTTGTCATCTGCAATTGTTAGCGTATCAAACCAAGTGCTGTGCTTAAGTGCCATGCCTTTAGCTTTTAGGCCTGTTGCTAAAATATCAGTAAAGCGATGTATACGCTGCGCGATAGTTTTTAAGCCTTGTGGGCCGTGGTATACCGCGTAAAACGCTGCCATGTTGGCAAGTAATACTTGCGCTGTACAAATGTTTGAATTGGCTTTGTCGCGGCGAATGTGTTGTTCGCGCGTTTGCATTGCCATACGAAGGGCGTCGTTACCTAAACGATCTTTAGATACACCAATAATACGACCTGGTAATGAACGCTTGTATGCGTCACGTGTTGCAAAAAATGCAGCATGAGGACCGCCGTAACCCATAGGTACACCAAAACGCTGAGCCGAACCAAGTACTACGTCTGCGCCTAGTTTACCCGGTGCTTTTAATAGTAATAAACTCATTATGTCGGCAGCAACACAGGCAATGGCCTTTTTGCTTTGTACGCCAGCAATTAGGTCAGTTATGTCTACCACTTCGCCTGATGTAGTTGGGTATTGGAACAATGCGCCAAAAATATCAAAGTTTACGGCATCTTCTGCTTTACCTACAATTATTTCAAAACCAAACTGCTCGGCACGCGTTGTTACTACGTCGATTGTTTGTGTGTGTACGTCGTCAGCAATAAAAAAGGCATTGGCTTTTTTAGCTTTTGATACGCGTTTTGCAAGGCCCATAGCCTCTGCAGCGGCTGTTGATTCGTCAAGTAATGACGCGCTTGCTAAATCAAGACCGGTTAAATCTAGGGTCATAGTTTGGAAGTTTAATAATGATTCTAAACGCCCTTGTGCAATCTCTGGCTGATACGGTGTGTACGCTGTATACCAACCTGGATTTTCTAGTACGTTACGTAAAATTACGTGCGGTACGTTAGTTGGGTGGTAGCCTTGGCCAATGTACGATTTGAAAACTTTATTTTTGCTTGCTACTGATTTTAGGTAGCTTAGTGTTTCAACTTCAGTACGGCTTTCGCCAACTGTTAATGGCTGCTCTAAGCGAATGCTAGCCGGTACAGTTTGGTCAATGAGCTCTTGCACACTCGATACTTCTAAAGCACTTAGCATATCGCTTACTTGTGCTGGGCTTGGCCCAATATGGCGGCGAATAAAATCTTGCTTTTGCTCTAGTTCTTCAAGAGATTTGGCGTTTGACATGAATCCAGATTCCTATGATCCTAAATGCTAATGGGTAACTAGCATTAATTAAAATATTTGACGATTTAACAGCTCACTCAGTATGGGGTTGTGCGCTGTAAAATCATAAAAGCCCCATTTTTATACATTAAACGGGGCTTTTAGTTATCTTCAAAAAATTATTATTCTTCGTCGATAGTGTGCGAGTAACCTTCAGCGTCTAATAAGTTGTCTAGCTCAGACTCGTCAGATGCTTTAATACGGAATAACCAACCGTCGCCGTAAGCGTCGTTGTTTACTGTTTCAGGTGAATCTTCAAGCTCTTCGTTAATAGCAACAATTTCGCCACTGATAGGTGCGTAAATGTCTGATGCTGCTTTAACCGACTCTGCTACTGCACAGTCTTCGCCAGCGTCTACTTCGTCGCCAACTTCTGGTAATTCAACAAATACCATGTCGCCAAGAAGTTCTTGTGCATGCTCAGAAATACCAACAGTAAATGTACCGTCGCCCTCGTTACGAACCCACTCGTGTGAAGGTGCGTATTTTAACTCGCTAGGAATGTTGCTCATTTTATTTGTCCTTTGGTTTATATTGGGAGGATACCAATCGCAATAATTATTGTGATTGGTATAACCAAATTATTTAAATTATTGATTTACCGTTACGTACAAAGCTAGGCTTTACTACTTTAACGTTTACTAATTTTTTACGCATTTCTACTTGAGCTGTATCCCCTGTTGAACGTGGTACACGTGCAAGGGCTACACTAAAACCAAGTGTTGGTGAGAAAGTACCTGAGGTAATAACACCCTCCCCACCGTCAACAATTACTTTAGAACCGCTACGCAACACGCCTTTTTCTTCAAACACTAAGCCAACTAGTTTGTCAGTGCTTTTTTCTGCGCGTTGCTTAACAAGTACGTCACGACCAATAAAGTCGCGATCTTCTGGTTCCCATGCAATGGTCCATGCCATGTTAGCTGCAAGTGGTGATACGCTTTCGTCCATATCTAGGCCGTAAAGGTTCATACCTGCTTCTAAACGTAGCGTGTCGCGTGCACCTAAACCAGCAGGCTTAACCCCTGCGTCTAGCAGTTGTTGCCATAAATCGGCTGCTTGGTCGTTCGGTACTACTATTTCGTAACCGTCTTCGCCAGTATAACCCGTTGTGGCAATAAATAAATCACCTACTTGAACACCAAAAAACGGCTTCATACCTTCAACAGCTGCTTGTTGCTCAGCATTTAAAAGCGTGGCTGTTTTTGCTTTAGCGTTAGGGCCTTGTACTGCAATCATTGCAAACTCTGGGCGCTCTGTAACGGTTACGTCAAAGTCGCTCGATACGTTAGCTAAATGCGCTAGATCTTTTTCGCGTGTTGCTGAGTTAACAACTAGGCGGTAAAACGTTTCGCTAAAGAAATAAATAATTAAGTCGTCTATTACACCGCCTTGCTCGTTAAGCATGCCTGTGTAAAGCGCTTTGCCTGGTACGGTTAATTTTGCAACGTCGTTAGCTACTAGCTTACGTAAAAATGCTTGTGCTTGAGGCCCTTCAATATCAACAATGGTCATGTGTGATACGTCAAACATACCTGCATCGGTACGCACGCTATTGTGTTCTTCTATTTGTGAGCCGTAGTTGATTGGCATTTCCCAGCCATGAAAATCAACCATTTTTGCGCCCGCTTCTAGGTGCTTAGCATGTAGTACAGTTTTAGAAGTCATAACATTCCTTCACGTTTAAATTAACCCTGTTTAGGGCGTGGCTTAAATAGACTTTAATTGCTTAATCGCAATTAAAAACAGGCAAACATTGTTATGTTCACCTGTTGTTTGTATTCGTTATGCGGCTTCACTATGCATAAGTGCAAAACCTTGCGCTTGCATGTAGCTTTGCCATTTTTGTAATTCTTGTTGTTTAGCGACTAATACAAAGTGTTGTTCGTCGTTTTTATCAATGGCGGTAATAAATACATCACCACTTTGCGCACCGTAGCATAGTTGCGCATTTGATAAGCGCAAACCTGGTGTTAATTTAAAAGCATTAACTAGGGTATCAAAGGCATTGTCGCCACTTAAAATAAAGCTTGCTAGGTCGGTGCGTACTACATAATCAATATCAAAACGTAGTTGTTGCTCGTTTATAAGTGCTTGTAGTTGAAGGCTTGCGTTGTGTGGCAGTACGAATCTAAAAGCGGTTTCGCTAAAGTAATAAACAGCAAAGCTGTAGTCAGAATTATAGTCGCCATCAAGCGTGCCTTTTAAGCCTAAACCGCTGGCGGTAAGCATTGTTAAATCAAGGCCTAAAATGGTACTTAAAAATACACTGGTTTCGGTGCCGCTAAAATCCATTACAACGTGATTGTTGTTAGTTTGCAAAGCGTTAGTAACCGCACTACTTGCGTTGCTGTGGCGGGCAAACATTATTGGGTTAAAAGTCATAACAAATACCTGTGTATTTTCGATTATAAAAGTATATTGCCCACGCCTACCAACAACAAATTGTAATTTTTTATCAATTGATAAATAATACTTATATGTATTGCTATATAAATTGTAATTTTAAATATGAAAAACATATCAACCGATGCTTTACGTACTTTTGTAATGGTAGTTGAAATAGGTGGTTTTGCTAAAGCAGGCGATTTACTTGGCCTGTCGCAACCAGCTGTTAGTTTGCAAATAAAGCGCCTAGAAGACGTGCTTGGCTATAAACTATTTAAAAAACAAGGACAGCGCCAAGTATTAAACCAGTACGGCGAGCTATTATTGCCTATGGCAAAACAAATGATGCAACACAACGATGCTATTTTGCAGCAGTTCACATCAGAAAATATCGCGGGTAAAGTGCGCTTGGGTATTCCGAGCGAATTTGCAGCGCGCATTTTACCTTCTATCATTGGCGACTTTGTGGCGCTCTACCCTGAGGTATCGTTAGAGGTTAAATCGCGTTTAAGTAAACATTTACTTTCGGCCTCAAGGCAAGATCAGTTCGATTTAGTACTTGCGCTCAATGAGCGACTTAACTCTGATAAGTTTCCTATTTTTATGCAAGACGAACTGGTGTGGGTGGGCGACCTGTCACTTGCGCAAAACGACGTGGTTACGCTAGTTACTGCCCCAGAGGGGTGTATTTATCGTCGCCGTGCAATTGATGCATTAAAAAATGCGGGCATAAAATACCGTATTGTCTATAGCAACGCAGATTTAACCGGCCTTATTGCTGCATTAAAAGAAGGCTTAGGCATTACCGTACTTGCTAAAAGCACAGTACCGAGTGAGCTTAACTATCAAGTTCAAACCAAACATTTACCGGCTCTTGGCAATATTGGTATTAGTTTAATTAAAAGTTCGGGTGAATCTGATCATGCCGTAGATAAGCTCGCGGAGTTTATAGCGCTACGTTTAGGTTATAGCTAATCAAAACTTTATAATTAGTTTATGAGTTGTGAAGTAATACAAAAGAAACAATTTAGTTAACTAAGTTGCATAAGTAGGTGTTTTTAGTTCTATTAAACTGAATAATTAAATAGTTAATAACATTGATTCGTATTCGTTAACGTGTTCAAATTACGCCAATTAAGATAATTGACATGATTAGGAACACAATGAACCCTAAGTTTTTAGTATCTACTTTGGCAACTGCGGTTGCTTTGTCTTTTAGTGCTACTGCAATAGCAAAAGACACCAGCGATAAAGAACAACGCTTTGAACAAATTACTGTTATTGGCTCAGAACAAGCAATTAACGACATTCCTGGTTCGGCTACGTTTATTTCTGATGAAGAACTTCAAAAATTCAAATTTACTGATATTTCTCGCGTTTTAGCGTCTGTTCCGGGCGTTTACGTGCAAGAAGAAGACGGCTACGGCCTTCGCCCAAATATTGGTATGCGCGGCACAGGTACTGGCCGTAACGATAAAATATCGGTAATGGAAGACGGTGTATTAGTTGCACCAGCACCATACTCTGCACCTTCTGCTTACTACTTCCCTACTATGGGTCGTATGGAGTCTATTGAAGTATTAAAAGGCGCGGCATCAGTTAAGTATGGCCCGCGTACTACGGGTGGTGTTTTAAACTTACTTTCGCGCAGCTTACCAACTGAGCCAAATAGCTCAAAAGGTATGGTAGATGCAGCCCTTGGTAGCGACGGTTACTACAAAGGTCACGCTTACTTTGGTAAAGAAAAAAATAATACAGCGGGTTTAATCGAAATATTTACTTACGGTGCTGATGGCTTTAAAGAGCTGCCTGTAGGCGATGACAACACCGGCTTTGAAAAAACAGATTTACTATTAAAGTTTGGTCACACGTTTGGTCAAAACGATGCGCATAATCTTGAGCTAAAAATTAAGTACTCTGACGAAACATCAGACGAAACATATATGGGCTTAACAGACGAAGATTATCAACAAAGTCCTTATCGCCGTTATGCTGCATCGCAAAACGATGAAATGAACACGCGCCACAATGCATACCAACTTAACTACGCGTATCGTTTTGGTGATGGCTATGAATTTTTAGCAACGGCTTACTTAAACGATTTTCATCGTAACTGGTATAAAGCCAGCAGCGTAGGTTTAAGTACTCTTGAGCAGTACAGCGATTTTGAAGCAAACCCAACAAGCGAAGGCATTGAAGGTATTGGTGTTAAAGCTAATAACCGCGATTACCAAGCTAAAGGTATTCAGTCTGAATTACATATTCCTGCAGGCGATCACTATGTGACTGTTGGCGTACGTTACCACGAAGACGAAATGGATCGTTTTCAGTGGCAAGATACCTATACTCTTAATCAAGACTTGAGCTTAACGCTTACAGAGCAAGGCGTTCCGGGCTCTGACAGCAACCGTGTAGATAGCGCAGAAGCAAGCACCTTGTTTATTCAAGATGAGTGGACAATTGACGCATTAGTAGTAAGTGCAGGTCTTCGTTATGAAGACATTACTATTACGCGTGAAGAGTGGTCTAAATCAGATCCAACACGCAGTAACGGTTTAACTAAAGATGTGTCGAACGACACAGAAATTTTAGTTCCGTCGTTAGGTGCTACTTACACCCTTAACGAAAATGTAACGCTACTTGCGGGCATTCAAAAAGGTTATGCACCAGCAGCACCAGGTAATGCAGACCAAGAAGAAGAAGAAAGTGTAAACATTGAATTTGGCTCTCGCTTTAATATGGATGGCTTTAGCGGTGAAGTAATTGCCTTTTACTCTGACTACGACAACATGCACGGTAACTGTACTGCAGCGGTTGGTTGTAGCGACGACAACATTGGCGACCAATACAACTACGGTGAAGTAGAAGTAGCAGGCTTTGAATTTAGTGCAGCACGAACGTTTGCAACTGATACAGCTATGTTCCCAGTTAAATTAACGTATACCTACACAGACTCTGAGTTTAAAAACGATTTTGATTCAGAAATTTGGGGAGCGGTAGAAAAAGGCGATGCAATGCCTTACGTACCAGAAAATCAAGTAGCGTTATCGTTAGGTGCTGAGTTTTCTGCGTTTGTAGTTAACAGCCAAATACGTTACGTATCTGATGCGCATGCTAACTTAACTGAGTCGGGCTTAAACGCAATTGATAGCCGCGTAGTATGGGATTTAGCTGCTAAATACTTAATCGATGAGAATCAAAAAGTATACCTAAGCGTTGATAACTTGTTTGATAAAACATACGTTGCTAACCGTTCAAACGGTGGCATTCAGCCAGGTAAGCCGCGTACAGTACAGATGGGCTACACTTATAGCTTTTAAGCTTAAAGCTGGTTAAACGGTTCACTAACAGCGTTAATAATTTTTTATGTAAGAACACTACACATCTAAATGATTGCCTTGTTATTAAACCGTTTACCTGCGCTTTGTATAGGATAAATGGTTCACTAACTACGTTAATAATTTTTTATGTAAAAGCACTACACATCTAAATGATTGCCTTGTTATTAAACCGTTTACCTGCGCTTTGTATAGGATAAATGGTTCACTAACAGCGTTAATAATTTTTTATGTAAGAGCGGCTACACATCTAAATTATTGCCTTGTTATTAAACCGTTTATCAAAGCTTACAAAGTTAAAGCGTAAATTACAGACACAAAAAAGCCGAGATTGAATTTCAATCTCGGCTTTTTTAATACTTAATTTAAATTAGGTATTATTTATTAGGTATTAGTTATTTGCGTTACGTTGGCGTAATACTTCAAACAAACAAATACCCGTAGCTACCGATACGTTTAAGCTTGAAACAGTACCCGCCATTGGGATTTTAACGAGCATATCGCAATGCTCACGCGTTAAGCGTCGCATGCCCTCGCCTTCTGCGCCCATAACAATAGCCATTGGCCCTGTTAAGCTTGCATCAAATACGTGATTATCAGTTTCGCCAGCGGTTCCTACAACCCATACGCCTGCATCTTTAATTTCGCGAAGCGTACGTGCAAGGTTAGTCACTTGAATAAGCGGTACTGTTTCGGCTGCACCACAGGCCACTTTACGTGCAGTACCGTTAAGCTTAGCCGATTTATCTTTAGGTACAATCACAGCGTGAACACCTGCCGCGTCTGCACTACGTAGGCATGCGCCTAAGTTATGCGGATCGGTAATACCATCAAGCACAAGTAAAAACGGTGTGTCTTCACGAGCGATTATCGCATCAAGATCTTTTTCATTAAACGTTGGCGCTGCTTTTACGTTAGCAATAATACCTTGATGCTGCTCACCTTTTGATTTGCTATCAAGGGCTTTACGCTGCATAAACTGTACTGAAATACCAAATTTACGTGCTTCATCAATAATCGGAGTTGAGCGTTTGTCGTCACGACCTTTAAGGGCGTAAATTTCTACAAAGCGCTCTGGTTCGCTTTCTAAAATTGCTTCAACAGAATGAAAGCCAAAAATTAATTCATTACTCACGTATTGTCTGCTCCTGGGCTAGTACGTTTGCGGGCATTTTTGCCTGCTCTTTTAGGCTTTTTAACGGCCTTTTTCTTTGGTTTTTTCTTTACGGCAGAGTCTGCTGCTTTTTTATCTACAGGTTTTGTTGCAGACTTATTTGCAGGCTTCCCTTTATCTTTATTTACTGGCTTTTTTTTACCTTTTGGTTTGTCATCGCTGTGCGACTTTTTACCTGGTACTTTGCCTGCTTTTAATTGCGAACGCACACTTGCTGGCGCATGCTCAGACTTACCTGAACCTTTTTTTGGTGCACGACGACGTGAGTACCTGTCTTGTGCAACATCGCCTTTAAGCGTTAAGTTTATACGGCGATCGTCTAAACTAACCGACGCAACTTTTACTGTTACTTTATCGCCAAGGCGATAAATTTTGTGAGAGTGCTCACCTATTAGGGTGTGTTTTGCAGCATCATGCGCAAAAAACTCATCGCCTAAATTAGTAACGTGAATAAGCCCATCAATTTGTAAATCGTCTAAACGAATAAACAAACCAAAATTGGTAACCGATGAAATAACACCATCAAACTCTTCACCTACATGGTCTTGCATAAACTCACATTTAAGCCAATCAGCTACTTCGCGAGTTGCATCGTCAGCACGACGCTCTGTTGTAGAACACTGCTCACCTAGTTGATCAACTTCATCGTCGGTATAAGCGTATTCGCCAGACGTTTGCTGACCTTGTGCTTTTATTACTGCTTTAATAGCACGATGCACTACTAAATCTGGGTAACGACGTATTGGCGATGTAAAATGCGCGTAAGCAGATAACGCTAAACCAAAGTGACCAATGTTATCTGGCTGATATACAGCTTGTTTCATTGAACGCAGTAACATAGTTTGAATAAGTTCAGCTTCTGGGCGGTCACCTAGTCGCGCTAATACTTGCGTTATTTCTTTTGGTGTTGGCTCGTCGCTTAATGTACTTTCAATACCTAACTCGCCTAAAAACTTAGTAAAATTGCCTAGTTTTTCTTGATCTGGTTCGTCATGCACACGATAAAGCGCACTCGCTTCATGCTTTTCAAGAATTTTAGCCGCTGATACGTTGGCTAAAATCATACATTCTTCAATGAGTTTGTGCGCGTCGTTACGAATAACAGGCACTATTGATTCTATTTTACGCTGAGCGTTAAATACAAAACGTGTTTCTAGGGTTTCAAACTCTATGGCACCACGGTCTTGGCGTGCTGCTTTAAGTGCCATGTACATTTGCTGTAAATCAGTTAAATGTGGCACAACGGCTGAGTATTCTTCGCGTAGTTTTTCGTCGTTTTGTAAAATGGCATTTACTTTGGTGTAAGCTAAACGTGCATGCGAGTTCATTATCGCTTCGTAAAACTTATAACCCGAAAGTTTACCCGCGCTCGACACGGTCATTTCGGCAACCATACATAAGCGATCTACTTTTGGATTAAGTGAACATAATCCGTTAGAAAGCACTTTTGGTAGCATCGGAATTACTTGCTCAGGAAAATACACTGAGTTACCACGCAAAATTGCTTCTTTGTTAAGCGGCGTGTTCATTCCTACGTAATGCGATACATCGGCAATAGCAACCCATAAGCGCCAGCCACCTGATTTTTTAGGTTCACAATATACGGCGTCATCAAAGTCGCGTGCATCTTCGCCATCAATAGTTACAAGTGGTAAATCACGTAAATCTACGCGACCTTGTTTGTCAGCTTCTTCAACAAATTCACCTAGATGAGCAACTTGTGCTTCAACTTCTTCTGGCCATACATGTGGAATATCGTGATTGCGCAGTGCAACTTCAATTTCCATACCTGGGGCTAAATGCTCACCAAGTACATCTATAACTTTACCTACCGCGTTCATGTTACGGCTTGGGTTTTGCGTAATTTTAACCTGCACCATTTGGTTATGGCGGGCACCGTTTTCGTTGCCTGGTAAAATCATTATATCTTGCGTTATGCGCGGGTCTTCAGCGACTACCACTGCAACACCGTGCTCAACAAAGTAACGGCCAACAATTGGCGCGCGCTCGTTAGTAAGCACTTTTATAATACGTGCATCGCATTTTGAGCCAGAACCACGTTTAGTCCCTTTAGCTAGTACAATGTCGCCATGTAACATCATATTCATTTGGTGCTTAGCAATAAACCAATCTTTACTCTCGCCTTCAACTTCTAAAAAGCCGAAACCGTCTCTGTGGCCTATTACTTTGCCTTTGGT
The DNA here is from genome assembly GCF_000497955.1 of Pseudoalteromonas sp. TAE56. Lineage (NCBI taxonomy): Bacteria > Pseudomonadati > Pseudomonadota > Gammaproteobacteria > Alteromonadales > Pseudoalteromonadaceae > Pseudoalteromonas > Pseudoalteromonas sp. TAE56. The sequence goes on along the minus strand of NZ_AUTN01000103.1, from coordinate 96,388 downwards.
TAAACCGGCTTCGTCAATTAGGGCGTAGCATTTAAATTTATTGAAATACAGCTGTCCGTCACGCTCCATAGCACGAAGGCGGCGTTTAAATGCTATTTGGCGTTCGTCATCGTTTACTGCTAGTTCTTCACATAATTGCGCGTAGTTAGCAGGCTTTGAACGCTCTTGAAGGTGAGTAAGTATAAACTCACGACTAGGGACTGGGTTTTCGTACTTTTCTTGTTCTCGACTGAGATTTGGATCTTGGTTTGACATTCACTATCTTGTTAGTTGGTTATGTAGGTATTTTAACCCATATAGTTATAATGAGACAGGTAAAAGCTATTAAACTTTTAAGAAAGCACTTTTACCTTGCTGTTTACCTTGCTGTATAGTTTAAAAATCTAGCGCAATGGGGCTTAACGACCCCTTAACTGCAAAGTGTTTAGTCATCTCGTAGCAATGCTAAAATCTATACTATTTTTTTTGTAGGTTTTTCCACAGCAGTTTACTTATATTATCAATAAAGCTTGGATCTTCTTCTTTCATTGTAAGTAAAATCTGCTTATTCATTTGTATTTTATTTTGAGCGTAAATCCAACGATTTTTATTAAATTGCTGGGCAAACTCAAGTACACCCGCTTGTAGTTCGTCGTTATTTGCAAACACAGCTTCAACTACTTTGTTCTCTAGCAACTGCTCTGCACCAACCCGCTCTCCTGACATAGCTAGACGATTAAAGAAAGTTTGCGAAATTGCCTTATTAATTATAGGAAACATCGACGGAACAAATGGCACCATTACATCCACTTCAGGAAAACAAAAAAAGCCTTTGTCTGATTTCATAAATCTAAAGTCGCACGCACACGCAAGTACAGAACCATTACCATAGGTATGCCCGTTTAACGCAGCAATAATAGGCATAGGAAAAGTAACTATACGTTTAAATAAGTCACTTATTTGAATCATAAAGTCAGAAATTGCTGCAGGTAAAATACTTGGATTAGACATCCATTGAAGGTCGATACCCAATGACCAGTTTTTATCACTTGAAGACGTTAAAATAACTGACTTAATATTTTGTTCAGCTTCAATGTGGTCTAGGTGTAAATTAAACTCAGCCAAAAACGCTGGGTTGTGGCGGTTTTCAGCAGTATTCATGGTGAGTATAGCGATATTATTTTTAGTTGTTAGTTCTATTAGATTTGCCATTAAACCCTCTTTTAGCGCTTTTTAAGCTAACTTTAAGCGCCGTTCGTTACTTTTATAAGTAACATAGTAATACTTTGCTTATAATTTATAAACCCACTATTTATAACCACCCTTTTTGTTTAGCTATACGCGCAGCATCTATGCGGTTAGTGGCGTTTAGCTTAGCTATAGCGTCTGATAAATAATTACGCGTAGTCCCTTCGCTAATAAATAGCTGCTTGGCTATGTCGCTTGTTTTAAGGCCATCGCTTGCAAGTTTAAGGGCTTTTCGTTCTTTGTCGGTAAGTGGATCTGCGTCGTCTAATGCATTAATAGCAAGCTCTGGGTCAATTACCTTTTGTCCCTGCATTACTTTTTTAAGCGCATTTATCAACTCTTCACTTGGTGCTTCTTTTAAAATAAAACCTTTTACGCCAGTCGTAAGCGCTCGCCTAATATAACCCGCACGAGAAAATGTAGTCATAATAACCATTTTTATAGCAGGAAATTTAGCGGCTATTTTTTCGCTAAGCTCTATACCATTCATGGTTGGCATTTCTATATCGGTTAAAATTATATCGGGATGCAAATCACTATCAAGCGCCTCAATTGCATTAAGTGCATCTTGCCCGTTACTTGCTTGACCAATAATCTCAATATTAAAATCAAGCCCTAACAATGCTGCTACTGCGTCGCGTACAAGCGCCTGATCTTCCACTAAATATACTCTGATCATTATAAATTCTTAGCTGTAATTGGCAGCACTACTTTAAAGTAAAATTATCGCCACAGGCAAATACTGCACTGCCATTTAGTTGCTCTGCTCGCTCTTTAATACCATTTAGGCCATTGCCCGAATTCAATGTACTGCACGGACCATGGTCAATTACGGTTATAAGTAACTGCTGCGCTGTTTGTTCTATATTTATTTCGCAATTTTTTGTATTGCTATGGCGTAATAAGTTAGTAACTGCCTCTTTAATTACAAGGCCTGCTATACCCCCTACTTTAGCGGGCAGAGCATTTAAAACCACATTAAATGAAACGTTAAATCCTTGCTCTATTAACCTTTGCTTTAACTGTGCTACTTGGCTGACAAGATTAAGCTGTTTTAAATCACTTACGGCGCTTCTTACATCGCTAAGTAACTGCCTTGCCAAATCGGCCACTTGTGCAATTTCGCTATTTGCTTGAGCGTAGCGCTCTCCTTGGTTTAATTTATTAGCAAGCTCAGCCTTTAGAGCAATAGATGAAAGTGAATGGCCTAAAATATCATGTAAGTCGCGAGCTATTCGTTCTCGCTCTGCAATAGCTGCTAATTGCTCTAGTTGGTTAGCGCTTTCTTGTTCGCGCTTTTTGTATAAGCTTTCTCTTTTTGCTGCAATACCGTAACTAAATAATGTGGCGCATAGAATCAAAGCAACGCCTAAAAAGTATTGAACCTTACCTATATCACCAATATATGTGCTTAATAAAACCGTGAATATAATTGCGATCGCAGCATAAATTCTTTGACGGGAGCTGTAAGAGTAGCCTGCTATATAGGCTACGAAACCAAATAAAGTAGGCGTACCTGTGGTGTAAAAAGTAGCGCAAAAACAAATTAAGAGCATGGCTAAAAATAACTTAGTCACCCCTGCACTTTTACAGTTTATTGCTTTTATATACAAAAGAATAAAAGCAACATAGAAGGCTAAAGACATAACAATTTGGTTAACGGTAAAGCTCGCAAAATTAATTATTAGCGGGAGTAAATAAAAGCCGGTAAAAATTAAATGTCCATATTTCCAAAAACCTTTATCGCTTTGTTGAGAAAAGCTGCTTAACGAGCTCATACTAATACCTCAGGCATATTATTTTTACTTATAGCACTATTTTTATTAATAAATATAAATAACATAAAAATGCATACCAGCATAAAGCAATCTGCGTACGTAACCGTAAAACTTAACGCCTCTAGCACTTCATTAATAGTTAAGCTGATTAAAATTAAAGAATTCATAATTATCTCCTGTTGAGTAAGGTAACTATGCCCGCGTACAAAAATAATAAGAGTGTGAAGTGTCATCAACTTTAATGACTTTTGTCATGCGGAAAAAATTCATCTTAAGAATTTTTAAGCAATGTTAATATATTCAAAAAGTACAACAAGGAAACTAAATGCAGCCTCAGCAACAAAGTTTAATTTATTTACACATAGCGGTATTACTTTTTGGCGGGACCGCTCTATTTGCCAAACTTATTGGTTTAAATGCTTTAGATATTACCGTTTACAGAACTGCAATTGCAGGAATGGCTATTTTAGCCATGCTTTATTTTCAAAAAAAACAAATTAAACTCAACAAACCTAAAGACTATCTTATTGCATTATTTTTAGGTGTTGCGGTGGGTATTCACTGGGTTACCTATTTTGCTGGTATGCAAATGGCCGGTATAACTATTGGAATGCTCGCATTTTTTAGCTATCCCGTAATGACGGTGTTTTTAGAACCCTTATTTAATAAAAGTAGGCCAAAAGCAAAAGATATAATAAGTGCGGCGGTGGTTGTTTTAGGTATTTACCTGTTAGTCCCAAGTGCAAATTTAGGCGATGATGTAACCCTAGGTGTAATAACAGGTGTTATATCGGCATTGTTTTTTTCAATCAGAAACATTACTCATAAGCGCTACTTTAGCCAATATGGCGGGCCGCAAACGATGTTTTATCAAACCTTAGTGGCAAGCATTATGTTGTGTGCATTTATAGAAGTACCAGTGTATGAGGTTAGTAATCATGACCTGATTTTAATTGCTGTAGCGGGTGTTATATTTACAGCTACACCGCACTCGTTATTTGCAGCAAGTTTAAAGCATTTATCAGCGGCAACTGCGGGGTTAATTTCTTGCTTGCAGCCACTTTATGGCACCATACTGGCTATAGTAATTATTCATGAACGTCCTACTGTTATGACGTTAGTTGGTGGAGCACTCATAGTGAGTGCCGCTTGTTTTGAAACGTGGTCAATCACTAAAAAGGCTCGACAATGAAAGTATTTGCACACCGTGGTGCCAGTGGGGATTTTCCTGAAAACACCAAAAGCGCTATTTTAGAAGCGTTAAAAGTAGGTGTTGATGGTATTGAAGTAGATATTCAAAGTTCCTTCGATGATTACATGGTAATACACGATTCATGGCTTGATAGAACCACCAGCGGTAAAGGCAGGGTGAGTAACTTTACCGCTCATGAGCTCTCTAAGCTTGATGCTGGAAATGGTGAAAAAATTCCTACTCTTCAGCAGCTGTTTGATTGGAATAACAATAAATCTTTATTAAATATTGAGCTTAAACACACGTTTGCACTAGAAAGGTTTGTGGCTCAATTAGAACAAAACATTGAAGCTAAAAAAATATCGAAAACCAATATTTTAGTATCATCGTTTGATCATCATCAACTACAGTGGCTTAAAAACAAGCTACCATGGCTTAAAATAGGCGCCCTTACTTCTTCTATTCCAATTAACTATGCAAAGTTTGCTAGTGATTTAAACGCTTATAGCGTACATGCAGATAAAACCTTTATAAATAAGGCCTTTGCAGAGGATGCAAAAAAAAGAGGCCTAAAGATTTATGCTTATACAGTCGATAGGGAAGAAGATATAGCGCTAATGCTTGAGTATGGCATAGACGGAATTTTTACAAATTACCCAGCGCGAACCAAAGCTTACTTGTTGTCGTTACAAAAAGGCTAACTTACATTCCCCTCACTTAAATAACAATCGTAGGGCTTGAGCATAATGAGTGGTTTCATGAAAATTTATAACTATATAGAGCAAACATTCTTTTTTACGTTAACCCGTAAAATAGTCGGTAATTTAAGTTTTGTATTATTGTTCCAAGCAATTACGTTATTTTGGCTGCATCAGAGTTTAAGCGAACAACAGCAAAGTACAGGGCTATTTTGGCTGCTTACGCTTGTGATTATATCTGGTTTTATTTTTACTCTTTTTTATATGCGTTTTTTAATTGTTCGCCCTGTTACTGCTATGCGCGATACTTTGATAAAAATAAACCAACAAGATGCAAATTTAGCAGCAAAACTTCCCCACTTTTCGTATGACGAATTTAAAGATTTAAGTACACAATATAATATATTTACTGCCCATTTAAGTGAGTTGCTCAGCACAACATATAACAGTGCTCAAGCTAGTGCACACAGTAATATACAAGTCACTGAATCGATGAAAAATACTGAGCAATCAAGCGAGCAACAAATACAGTTAAGCCACAGTATTATTAATGCCAGTATGCAAATAACCCAAAGCTTACAAAACATAGTAAATAATACAGATAGCGTGCATAACGTTAATAATGAACACCTTAACTTTGTAAAACTATCTGCATCAGAGCTCTCTGCTTTAGTAAAGCAGGTTAAACTTATTACTAATATGCTAGGTAGCTTTTCAAATACAATTGCGGGACTGAAAGAGAACAGTGAAAACATTCGTAGTATTTTAAAAATGGTTGAAGAGTTTTCTGATCAAACTAATTTGTTAGCCCTTAACGCCGCAATAGAAGCAGCTAGAGCGGGTGAAGCTGGCAGAGGATTTGCCGTAGTTGCAGACGAAGTACGCACACTTTCAATAAAGGTAAGTGGCGCAACTAGGCAAATAAGCGACTTTATAAATCAGATGAATGATTTGGTAAACGAGACAAATAAAGAGTCAGAGCAATTAATGACTCACTCCAATAATGCACAAAGCTCAATTAGTGCAACCTCCGAGGGTTTTACAAAAATGCTTAGTGAGTTTGAGCACAACCAACAACAACTACAACAAATAGCCAGTGCTGTACATATGCTTGAGGGCACTCAAACTAATACTCACCAATCGGTAGAGCAAATAGTAGCTTTAGGTGAGCAAGCTAAACAGCAAATAGATACGGCATTAGCCGATAGCGAGCAATCTCAACAGTTAAGCTTACAGACCCAACAACAGTTAAAGCGCTTCGTGCGCTAAGAAGCGTTTTCGGGCTCAGAGAAATATGGTAAATTACGCAGCTATTAATTTAAGTGTGTGAAGTGTGTGAGCAACCCTACCCCAGACTATGAAAAATTAGCCCTACAAATAAAAACCTGGGGGCAAGAGCTTGGTTTTAGCGAAGTAGGTATTACTGATATTGACCTATCTAAGCACGAAGCCCAATTGCAACGCTGGCTTGATGCTGGCTACCACGGCTCGATGGATTATATGGCTGCTCACGGCATGAAACGCGCTCGCCCTGCTGAATTAGTACCAGGTACACAGCGTGTTATATCCGTAAAAATGAATTATCTCCCTCCCGATGCTGGCTTTGCAAAAACCTTAAAAAATAAAGAAAAAGCCTATATAAGTCGTTATGCACTGGGTCGTGATTACCATAAATTAATGCGTAATCGTTTAAAAAAACTTGGCCAAAAAATAGAGCAAGAAATTGGCGAATATGGCTTTAGGCCATTTGTAGATTCAGCCCCGGTACTTGAGCGTCAACTTGCAGAAAAAGCCGGTTTAGGGTGGCGTGGTAAGCATTCGTTATTGATTAATCAAGAAGCAGGATCGTGGTTTTTTTTAGGCGAGCTATTTATTGATTTACCTCTACCAATAGATGCAGAGAACACGTTTGAAGGCTGCGGAAAATGTGTTGCTTGTATTACTCTTTGCCCAACAGGTGCAATTGTAGAGCCTTACGTTGTTGATGCACGTAAATGCATATCGTACTTAACGATAGAACACCAAGGCCCCATACCCGAACAATACCGAACTTTATTAGGCAACCGTATCTATGGTTGTGATGATTGCCAGTTGGTATGCCCTTGGAATCGTTATGGACAAATAACGGATGAAAATGACTTTCATCCCCGTACTCAATTAAAAAATAAAGATTTACTTGAGCTATTTGCTTGGGATGAGCCTACATTTTTAAAAAATACCGAAGGCAGCCCTATTCGCCGTATAGGTCACGAACGTTGGTTACGTAATATAGCGGTCGGTTTAGGTAATGCAGAGTTTAGCCCGGCTATTATTCATGCTTTACAAGATAAAAGCCAAATATCCAGCGAGCTTGTTTTAGAACATATTGAATGGGCGCTTGCTCAACAAAACGATAAACAACGATTACAAACTCGTAAAACGGCTAGGTTAATCAGAATCGTAGAAAAAGGCTTACCCAGAGATGCATAATGCAGTTGGAGTAAGCCTTAAAGTAACATTATTTAATTAATTATATTTAGCTCTTTAAAAGCAATGACAGGTCTTGCTCAATTTCAGCAAAAGCTGCTTTGACTTGTTTAACAGACTCTTCTCTTGCTACTGAGTTTTGGATAGTTTCATCTACTTTTTTATAAATAAACACCTCCTGATCTTCATCCAGTCCCATTGATGGGATACGTTCTTCGAGCTCTTCTTGTAACTGTTTAAACACTTTTTCGTTGTTTTGACGGTTTTCATTCAACAAGCTAATTAAGCTATGAAACTTACTATGAACAGTACTTGCTACGGCATTAAGTTTCGCTCGTTGTGATTCAAGCATTTTCTTGGTCATGATGGCGCGTAGCTGCTGCTCGGTAACACTGACAATAAAACATACGTGGTCGCGTATACGACCATGCTTATCAGGGTCATGATCGGGCATATTTAAAATGAGTAAGCTAATCAATTCATAGTTAACTAAAATTCGGTGCGAAAACTCATGTAAGCGCCCTTTGTTTTTCAGCATTTCAAATAGCTCCACCACAATAGGTGAACACACGCCGTTTAGCGCAAAGTGGCTAATTTCATTATTTTCTCTAAATTCTACATTGCTTTGTAAATCGAAAGACTGAAGGCAATCTACAAGCGCTTTACCTAGCTCTTGAGGATCGTTAATAAAGCCTATGTTTTCAACGTAGTTAACTATTTGCCCCATTTCACTGCTATTGGCCATTGCATTAAATGCAGTTGATGTTGCATCTTCAACTTGCTTTTCTAGGCTTTGCTTTTCAACGAGTACTTGATTTAAATTTTTAAGCTTAGATTTAAGTTCGTCATGGCCAAAAGGTTTTACAATATAATCTTCTGCGCCAACAGAATAGCCTTCCATGCGTTCTTCAACAGTACCGCGAGCAGACACAAACATAACAATAATGTGTGCGGTATTTGGATTTGCTTTAAGTGCTTTACATACTTCATAGCCGTTCATTTGCGGCATACTTACGTCGAGTAATATAACCTGAGGCATATAACCTTCAACCATGTTTAAACACTCAGGACCACTTGTTGCTACTTGTAATTCAAAATCAAGCTCCTCTAAAATTTCCTCTATAATTTCTAGGTTAAAGGGTTCGTCATCAACGGCAAGTATTTTAGTTAAGGCCATAATTTATCATCCATTCAAACTCTTTAAAAAGTTACTTGGTATGCCAAAAAACAATTAATTAGTGTGTTGTATTAACTGTTCTTCAGCTAAATGCTCGTCTAAGTTTATTTCTAATGGCACTTGTATAGATATAGTTGCACCACCATTTTCGTTGTTACGTGCAGTGATTTCACCTTGGTGTAAAGATACAAACTCTCTACACAATGCAAGGCCTAACCCTGTGCCACCAGCACCACTATTTGTTTTACTGCTTTGCACAAACTTAGTAAAAACATGCTCCAACTCATCTTCTGGTATACCGACCCCATTATCGGTAACTTCTATAGTAGCAAGCTTATTATCTGACTCTAAATTTACCCGTATTTTACTTTTAGGTTCGCTAAATTTAAGTGCGTTACCTAGTACGTTTCGAAGTAACTGGTTTATTTGCTCTTCATCACATTGTGCAATTACAGGTAATGGCTGTGCGGTAAATATAATCTCAATTTCTTTTTCCATTGCAGTACCAGACACATCATCAATACTTGTTTTAATAATATTAGCTAAATTATAGGGACGAGGGTTAAATGGAAACTTACCTACATCTAGCTTAGATAGGTCGAGTAAATTATTTAGTAACGACAGTAAACGCTCACCACTACTCTCTATTCGCGATAAATACTTAATGAGTTTTTCTTTTGCAAAATCTCCAGCTTCTAATTTACTTAAACCAAAACGAGAAAAGCTTAAAATAGAGTGCATAGGTGTTCGAAGTTCATGCGACATGTTTGCTAAAAATTCTGATTTACTTAAGTTTGCAGCCTCAGCCACATTTTTAGCATGCTCGAGTTGTGAAGTACGTGCTCTTACTTGCTCTTCAAGAACATCTTTTGCTTCAAGTAATAAATCCTCTTTTTGCTTAAGATGGGTTACATTTTTAAATATGACCGCAAGTGCTATTTCGCCATGGTGATCTATCTCATTAAAAGAGCCAACTAAGGGTATATAACCTCCTGCTGTTTTAGATAAACGTAAATCGCAGCTAAATTGTCGATTACTATTTAATGTCGAAATCTTATCTTTAATACCTAAAATTGAATCATCATCTAAAAAATCAAATACTGATTTACCTTCGAGTTCATTAAACGGTAAGTTAAATAGTCTCAAGCAAGCATCATTAGCTTCTATCACTCTACCGCACTTTTCAAATAACATAATTGCATCGGGCGTATGTTTATAAATAACCTGAAGTAGGCTGTCTTTTTCAATTAGGGCATCAACCGTATCTTGTAGCCTTTCTACAAGCTCTGCGTTATGACGTTTTAATAACTCTGTTTGCCATAATTTATGTATTGATTGTAATAGTGAGCTGTCGTTCAGTGGCTTAATAAGTACGTCTTCCACACCTTGACGAATAGCTTCAATCATCGAAACTTGATCGGGACGTGAGGTAAATAATAAGCAACGGCAATGTGGTTGGGTTACTTTTAAATTTGAAAAAATTCCTAAACCTGTTCCGTCATCTAAAATAAAATCGCTTATCAGTATATCTATTTGCTTTTCTTTACTAATTTCTAAAGCTTCTGCGGAGGTTGTTGCAGTATGAGTCTCGATATGAGCACCGATTAAGCTATTTTTCATTTTTTCGAGACGTTCAGGAACATGATCGACAAGTAAAATAGTAGGTAATTGCAAAATATGGTTAGAGCCTAATTCTAATAGGCTCTCTAAAAGAGAAGTAATTTCTTTATTAGAAAAAAATGGGTAGACCACGGTTGCGTCAGGCGCAATATGATTTAGCTCGCTAAACGCAGTTAGTTGTTCACCGCTTTGTGCTTTTGGCGCAAGCAGCATAAAGCGCTCTTGCGCTACTTCGCTTACAAGCGGTTTTATAGAATCAACAGGCACACCATGGGCAACAACAACTAAGTCGTAATCGCCTATATTGGTATACATGTCTAGCATGCTGAAATGAATTAATTCGACCTCACCCCCTATTAATTCTAAAAGCACTTTCACACGCATTGCGATGACACTGCTACTATCAATAATTAATATTTTTCGAATCATCAAGCCACACTTTAAATTAATAAACTTAATATCCCAACAGCGTAGTCTATTTTTATTTAATTGGCATAAACCCTTCGTCTTATTTTGTAAAAAAATATTACAACATTATGAAAAATAATTTATTCCAGATGTTTTCCAAAAATAGTAAGGCTATACGCCTTATCATCCATTATGGCAACGCTTGGCAACTCACCCCATATTGCAAAATCAAAATGCTTAAACAATTTAACACTCGGTAAGTTATGACTAAAAATAAAGCCGAGTAATACTTTAATATTTAATTGCTTAGCTTGTGTTTGAGCAAATATCATTAGCTTTTTACCAAGCCCTTTACCTTGCGCTTTACTGGTAATGTAAATGCTCATTTCTACTGTGCCGTCGTAAGCTGGGCGCCCATAAAACGATTTATAACTTACCCAAGCAAGTACTTGGTTATTTTCGCAGTAAACGTAAATAGGCCTTTTATCGTTGTGGCTATTAAACCAGTCACGCTTTTCGTCAACGCTCACTTCTTGCGTATCTGCAGTTACCATTCGCCCTGCAATGGTTTCGTTATAAATGGCTACAATTTCACTAAGATCATCAATAGTTGCTAAACGGGTTGTCATAGGTCATTCAAAGGTTGATCAATTTGTTTCATATTAGCGTATGATTATCCAATCAAACAATTGAAAAGTTTAGGTAATGTAATGCTAAAAAAAATTATAATAGGATTAATGGCTTTATTTATTAATGCCCCACTCCACGCTGAAACATCATCAACTATAAACCAAACCTCTACCCAAGACTGTCAAGATTTTACCAATGTCGATATTCGAAAGCTGCGCTCAAAAGAATCTATTAATTTATGCCAATTTAAAAATAAGCCTTTATTAATAGTAAACACGGCAAGCAACTGCGGTTTTACACCTCAATTTAAAGGCCTTGAAGCATTATATCAACAATACAAAGATCAAGGTTTAGTCGTATTAGGGTTCCCCTCTGATGACTTTTTTCAAGAAGAAGATAATGAAAAAGAAACAGCAAAAGTATGCTTTGTAAACTATGGTGTAACTTTTCCCATGTTTGCCACCAGCAAAGTTCGTGGTAGCGAAGCAAATCCAATTTTTAAATATTTGAATGAGCAAACTAGCTCTCCAAATTGGAACTTTTATAAATACTTAGTGTCTGCTGATCGTAAAACAATTTTACGGTTTAACAGTAAAGTGGCACCTAACTCAGAGCAAATGATTACTGCAATTGAAACTGTGTTTTCTAATAAATAAGTTTATACTGGTACAATTAGTTGAAACTAACTAGAATGACATTTCAATTCGGTTAAAAAAACACCACATTATATTCGGGAGATTTTATGACAGTAGCAAGCGCACGACACATACTTGTAGACAGTGAAGCACAATGCTTAGACTTAAAAACAAAAATTGAGCAAGGCGAAGACTTTGCTGAATTAGCAAAAGCACATTCTAATTGTCCTTCAGGTCAGGATGGCGGTGCTCTTGGTGAGTTTGGCCCTGGTATGATGGTTCCAGAGTTTGATAAAGTTGTATTTTCTGCGCCAATTAATCAAGTACAAGGCCCTGTACAAACTCAATTTGGTTATCATTTACTTGAAGTTACTAGCCGTTCAGAATAAATTTAACTGTACTGTAAGTAACATTTGATAAAAGCCGCTTATGCGGCTTTTTTATGGAGTAATTATGCAATTAATTGGTTCTGTACCTTCACCTTACGTACGCCGAATTAGAATTTGGGCGCAAGAAAACGACTGCAAGCTAGAACTTGTAAGTTTAGACATATTTTCTGATCAAGACCGCCCTACCATGGCCAGTAAAAACCCGGCTCGAAAAATCCCGATTTTGGTAGATGGTGACTTAACACTTAGCGACTCTAATTCTATATTGCGTTATTTACTTGAAAAAACAGGTCAGCCAAAACTAACGTGGCCTCAAGAGCACTTACTTACAACTATAAATGCCTGTAACGATTCGTTAGTAGAAATGGTGTTATGTAAACGTTCTGGATTTGACACCAAAAGCGATAAATTATTTTTTAATCTGCAAAACGAACGTATTGAGCAAACATTGAGCTTTTTAAATTCTCATTTAAGCGATGAAGAATTTAAAAGCTGTGAATACCTCAACATCAGTTTATACTGCCTGCTTGATTGGATTTGCTTTCGCGAATTGGCTGACTTTAGTCAGCATTCAGCGCTTGTTGCTTTTCATAAGCAATATGGTGAGCGCCAAGCAGCAATAGACACTAATCCTCGTCACTAATTTAAAAGGGTAAACACATGAGCGATATCGAAATTGAATCACAACTAGTTAGCTTCGTAGAAAAAGTACGTGTTAGCGAAGTAATTTGGGCACTTGGTGCAGAAGATAATGGCTTTGTAGTGTGCGATTCTAACCAATTTGACGAAACTGACGTACTACTGCTTTGGGAAAGTGAAGCAGCAGCTAAAGCACAGTGTAAAGAAGAGTGGAAAGATTACAGTCCAGTAGAAATCAACCTTGATGAATTTTTAGATGCATGGGTTGAAGACTTAAATGAAGATAATGCACTTGTTGGTATTAACTGGAATGATGACCAAGTATGTGCAGAAATTGAGCCTACAGGTTTAGCTCGCGCATTGAGTGAATAATACTTTATACGCTTTGCGTTAAAAGCGAATAAAACCCGACTAGCATCTATTGCTAGTTGGGTATAAAATAAAACACATCATTATTTTCAAGGTATTACGTTGAAAACCCATCTTGGTCGCCGCCCCTTTTCCGCCATGGAATTGCACACCCTTTATAACGGATATATATACGGTGATTTTAAAGTTGCACGAGAGCAACCAAAACACTGGCACTTTTGGCTCCCTTTAATTGCATATTATAGCGGTGCTTATAGCGATGAGATTGGTTACTTAACGCTTGATGATCTGTCTCTTGAAAAAAATGTCTTATGTTTTAATTTTTATACCCACGGTAAAATTAAACCTCGTTTAGTTCCAGTACATCAAGCTCTTATAAATGCTGGATTTAATGAATATATAACATTCATCAAATCGCAAAACCAACACCGATTAATGTTCGACTTACCCGCTAAAACTGGCAGGTACAGTGAAAAAGTACGTATTTGGTTTTCAGGTGAAGGGGAGCGAGCCGGTTACCTGCAAAAATGTGATATACCAAACGTAGATCAACTCGGTATGAAAACAGCAATAAGCAGTCTTCGTCTTAACTTTGAGCAACAAGTGCGTATATACGCCCTGCAAGCTAACTCTAAAGACACATTTAATTATTTAATGGGCTTTAACGAGTATCCACACGATGTGTTTAGCGATACTCACTTATTAAATACCGTTGTCCAACAAATACGTATTATTAACTCACACCTGCATTGGCAGCGTTTTATAACACGCGAAAGCCACTGACAAACTTTGTTACTATTTCCCTTTAAAGTCACCGTTATAATCAATTACTCTATTTAAAAAAACTGTTAGGATATCTAACCCCCTAATTATATGAGCATAAAAAAGCCTATTTAGGGTAGTTTCTAACAACAACAATCTAGGGATCACTATGTTTCTTAAAAGCCTCTTAACAGTGAGCGTTGCTTTGGCAATGGGTGCTGCAAACGCTAACGAATTCGTTATTGAAAAACTCGCAAAACCAAGTTCACAACAGGTCTCGTTAACACTCGACCCGAGCCAAGATACATTCACAGGGATGACTGAGATTTCCCTAGAAGTACTAAAGCCAACAAAATATATTGAGTTAAATGGCGTAGCTTACGCTGTTAAAATGGCGCAACTGCTTGGTGATGAAAGCTGTGATTTAAACAATGAAATGCTTAAAACAGGTAAAGTTAAATTTAGCTGTGATGAACAAATTCAACCAGGTAAATACACACTTAAAGTTGATTTTTCAGCGCCATATAACCGTCAAAGTGTTGGTTTATACAAAACATTAGACCAAGGCACACCTTACTTATTTACTCAATTTGAAATGAGTGATGCACGCCGTGCATTTCCTGTTTTTGACGAGCCAAGTTACAAAATTCCATTTCAGTTAACGATTACTGCGCCTACATCACAAAAAGTATATTCAAATACGCCAGAACTAAAAACAACGGTTGATGGCGATATGACCACACACTTTTTTGATAAAACACCGCCAATCCCTTCATACCTAGTGGCAATGGCCGTTGGCCCATTTGAAGAATTAGAAATTAAAGGCATGCCAATTCCTGGTCGTGTAATTACGCCACAAGGTAAAATTCACTTAGCCCAATACGCAAAAGAAAATATGCCAAAAGTACTAGGCGCACTTGAAGCGTATTTTGGTATTCCTTACGTTTACAAAAAATTAGACTCAGTAGCGGTACCAGAATTTCCATTTGGCGCAATGGAAAACTCAGGCTTAGTTACCTACAGAGAAGATATTTTACTGGTTGATTTAGCTGCCGCAACACGTAGTAAAAAACAACGTAATGTATCAATTATTGCTCACGAACTTGCTCACCAATGGTACGGTAACTTAGTAACCATGAAATGGTGGAACGACTTATGGTTAAACGAAGCGTTTGCTAGCTGGATGGCTGCAAAAATTACTAAGCAGCTTAACCCTGAATTTGAATCGCACTTAGACCTGCCACAAAACAACGTAATGGCACTTGATGCACGTTTAAGCACTAAGCCTATTCGTAAGCCAATTAAAACCGAAGCCGACATTATGGATGGTTTAGGCCTTGCTTACAGTAAAGGCAGCTCAGTACTTGCTATGGTTGAAAACTGGATTGGCGAAGATGCATTTCAAAAAGGCATTCAAAGCTACTTAAAAGAGTTTTCGTACAAAAATGCTGAAGCGGCTGATTTATGGGAAGCACTAGGCAAAGCATCAAACAAAGATGTAGCAAGCGTTTTAAAATCGTTTATAGAGCAATCCTCTTTCCCACTAGTTAAAGTGACTCAACAAGGTAGCAAAGTAACTATTTCACAAAGCCGCTTTGTAAATGCAGGTGTGGATGCGCCAGAGCAGCTATGGAATGTACCGGTTGCAATTAAGTATGGTGCTGGCGATAAAGTAAAAACAGCAAACGTATTACTTAATAAACAAAGCCAAACGCTAGACTTAGACTTTGAACCAGAGTGGATTTATCCTGACCAAGGTGCACTAGGCTACTATCGCTGGGTAATGGATGACGCACAATTTAGCGCACTTGTTAAAAAAGCGCCAAGCGTACTGAGTGACCGTGAGCGTTTAGCGTTACTATCGGCTACTGATGCACTACTTGATGCTGGTGTTATATCTGCTGCTAAGTTAATGCAAACACTTGAAGTGTTCGTAAGCGATAGCCATCCTCGCGTAGCAAATACCGCACTAGGTTACTTAGTATCGCAACAACGTACTTTTAAAGACGATAGCAATAAAGATTTATGGCCTGAATTTATTCGTAATGCGGTAACGCCTGCGGCTAAAAAATATGGCCTAGAAGCTAAAGCGGGAGAAGATGGAGCTATTGCACAACTTCGTGCAGCCGTTGTATCACGCTTAGGTTTTGATGGTGAAGATCAAAACGTCATCAAAAAGGCAAAAGAACAAACACAAGTTTATTTAAATGATCCACAAAAAGTAGATCCTTATTTAGCGGGTACGTACTTAACTCTTGCTGCTTTTCATGGTGACAAAGCGCTGCTTGATCAGTTCATGACAACGTTTAAAACCACAAAAGATCCACAAGTACGTACTAACATGCTTGCTGCAATGGGCTTTTTTGGCAAACCTGAGTTACAAAAAGCGGTATTAGCTTATAGTTTAACGGATGAAGTAACGGCATCTGACATGCGCACTATTTTGTCAGGTCAAAGTTATACAGATGAGCGCCAAGCGTTATTTATTGACTGGGTTTACAGTAACTACGATAAAGTAACAGCAAGCTTACCGCCGTTCTTTATTCCTAACTTACCGTACTTTACAACTGCAAGCTGTAATGCAGAAAGCCTAGCTAAAACAAAAGACTTTTTTAACGAAAAAGTAGCTGATGTAGCAGGTTACGCTCGTACATTAAGTAAGCTTGAAGAAAGCACAAACGATTGTATTGCGCTTAAAACACGCGAACTTGAATCGGTTAATAGCTTCTTAAAAAGTAAGTAACTCTTAGTTATTAAGCTATAAAAATACAAAAGCCGCTGAATATAAATTCAGCGGCTTTTTACGTTTTATATAAAATTAGTTACCAATAATCATAGTTAGCTTGGCTATAAAGTCTTTTGCTGCTTGCTCAGAATTTATTTTAAATGCCACGCCATAGTGAATAGGTTGGGCGCTTTTAAAAATACGCGTAGGAAAGCGTGTCATCTCGCTGCTATGAAAGTACCCTTGAGCACGCGTTACGCCATCAATATCACTAAAATCATCACTAAACACTTCAAATGCGGGGCGAATTACTATTTTACCCTTCCCACTTTCGCTGTGGGTATAAAATGCTTCTTTAGAGTTTACTAACATGTACTCTGCAATATTTTTAATCTTAAAATTACTTCTACACTGTAATTTAATAAGCTGTTCTGTCAGCTCGTCTGCACTATAAGCCACGTGTAATCCCTATTAATTAAATTTGCACATTAGATTAACGCATACACACAATAAAATCTGAATTTATTTGTCTGCTTTACTTCGTTATATCACATACAAAAGCGAGTTTTTCATTTTTGAAACTCATTCTTGTTATATTTGTTTCGCAGTAAGTGCTTAAATTAAGCCATTGCGATACTTCGTCACTGCCCTCAAGCTTGCGTTGATAAACGCGGTTCTTAATTGCGTAAGCGATAGTTGCATCATCTTTTAAAATAAAATCTTGTACTTGAGCCGGCAATCTTAGTAAGTCTTCAACCTGTTTATCTTGTGGATTAAAACTTGCTAAAATGTGTTGCTCGTTTTTAGTGTAACTAAATAAAAATGTAGCCGTCGCGTTATTATAAATAAGTGTTCGGCCAATATTGCTGGCAGCTATTTTTCCCTTTGCTTCTTCAACTGATGTATATTGAAGGGTATGAGGCTTTCCTAAAATAAACATCACTAAATCATCTTGAACGCCCCAAGCGTGGTATCCAACAGGCTCAATCCAATCAAAAATACGACTCGGCGCATCTTCGTTGTTACGTGGGTATTGCCACAACTTTTGTTTACCATCTGCCTCAACAACAATCGCTGATACTGCATCAGCACTAGGCATAACAGTTGGTGAATATTCGCTTACGGGAGAGTTACTGATATTAGTTACTTGTTTTGATGTTAAGTCATAATAAGCAATATCGGTTTGGCTCTGCCCATCTGTAATAACCTCATGAGTAAAATATAAACCGTCGCTTGTTAAGTATGGTTGGTTGTTATAACTATTTTTATCACTCACTATACTAACTTGTACCCCATAAGGCGTATTTAAATCAGCAAGTAATACTTGGCTTTTTGGCATGCTAGCCTGCGCCATAATTGGGCTAAGCGCTGCTATAGAAAATACCCCAAGTAATGGTTTAATAAGTTTCATGCTTTCTCTCGTTTTAATTTTAAGCACCTCATGATAACGTTATTTGCTGATGACGTCACTTGAGCTAAGTCAGTCAACTCTTAAGATACCCAAACGACTTAAAATAATGTTAAGTTTAGTCTGGTTATAAAACCTGGTCCTAAAAAAGAGAATTAACATGTCAGCTAAAAATCCTATTATTGCGATTACGGGTTCGTCTGGTGCGGGTACAACCACCACAACCAATGCAATTAAACATATTTTCCGTAGCCTTAATATTGAAGCGGCTTTTATCGAAGGAGATAGCTTTCATCGTTACACTCGCCCTGAAATGGATAAAAAAGTACGTGAAGCGCAACAAGAAAATAAACACATTAGTTACTTTGGCCGAGAAGCAAATGATTTTGGTTCTTTAGAAGCGTTGTTTGAAAACTATAGTGAAACAGGCCAAGGTAAGTTACGCCGTTATTTACACACTTTTGATGAAGCCGTTCCATACAATCAATTACCGGGTACATTTACTCCTTGGCAAGACCTTGATAGCAATACCGATATTTTGTTTTATGAAGGATTGCACGGCGGCGTAGTTGATCAAGATGTAGACGTTGCAAAGCATGTTGATTTATTAATAGGCATGGTGCCTATTATTAACCTTGAATGGATTCAAAAATTAATACGCGACACATCCGAACGCGGCCATTCTCGCGAAGCGGTTATGGGTTCTATTGTGCGCAGTATGGATGACTATATAAATCATATTACCCCGCAGTTTTCTCGTACCCATATTAATTTTCAGCGAGTGCCTACTGTCGATACCTCAAATCCATTTAGCGCCAAAGATATTCCATCACTCGATGAAAGTTTTGTAGTCATTCGCTTTAGAGGAATTGATGATGTTGATTTTCCTTATTATTTACGTATGATCGAAGGCAGCTTTATGTCTCGTATAAATACACTTGTAGTACCAGGCGGTAAAATGGGCTTAGCTATGGAGCTTGTGCTTACCCCATTGATTAAAGATATTATTTTGAAAAAGCGTGCACTGGAAAATCTAGCTCCTCTCGATTTGCCTATTTAACTCCTCTTCTAAGATTGAGCCAACTCACGTACACTGCTGATTTTACTCAAGGTGAGATCAGCATGCCACAACAATTAAAAATTATTGTCGGTTCTAAAAATCCTGTAAAAATAAATGCCGCTAGACATATTTTTACTATGTATTTTCCACAATGTATCATTGATTGTGAAGGTGTGAATGCTCCCTCAGGCGTGCCCGATCAGCCTATTGGCGAAGACGAAACACGTATTGGCGCGCAAAACCGCGTAAATTATTGCAAAGAGTACCACCAAGCTCACTATTACGTTGCAATGGAGGGCGGTGCAGAGCAATTTAGCTATGGTGCAGCAACCTTTGCTTACGTAGTTATTGATAATGCGTTAAATCAAGTTGTAGGGCGTAGCAGCAACCTTCCTCTACCCCAAGTGCTTTATAATGCTTTACTTAAAGGTGAAGAACTTGGCGATGTAATGGACAAAGCATTTAATACCACCAACGTTAAACAAAAAGGTGGCGCTATTGGTCTGCTTACAAACAATCATGCCACTCGGGAAAGTACCTACACACAAGCACTCACTTTAGCTATGGCGCCTTTTTTACACCCTGAGCTATACAGCCAAACAAATTAATTTAGGAAGTTTAATGAAGTACAACTATGTATTGTTTGATGCAGACGAAACCTTATTTAGGTTTGATATTTTAGCGGGCATGACTCGCATGTTTAAAGCTTACAACGTAGATTTTAGTCAAGACGATTATATTAATTATCAAAAAACCAATAAGCAGCTGTGGGTTGATTATCAAGATGGCACTATTAGCGCAGATTACTTACAAGTAACTCGCTTTAATGAATGGGCTGCAAAGCTAAATGTGCCAGCAAAAGAGCTAAATGATGCTTTTTTAGATTCTATGGCGCAAATTTGCGAGCCATTACCTGGTGCTATTGAGCTTTTAAATAAACTTAAGCCGCACGCTAAGTTAGGTATTATTACTAACGGATTTGCCCGCTTACAAACCGTACGTCTTGAGCATACTGGCTTAAAAGATATGTTTGAATGGTTAGTTATATCTGAGCTTGTAGGTATAGCAAAACCGAATAAAGCGATTTTCGAGCACACATTTGAGCTAATGGGTAACCCAGATAAATGCGAGATACTTATGGTAGGTGATACAGCGGCAAGTGACATACTTGGCGGCAACAATGCCGGTATTGATACTTGCTGGTTACAGCACCCTGGTGAGCGATTAGCCGACGGAATAAAGCCAACCTATACAGTAACTAATTTAAATCAGTTACAAACTCTTTTAGAGTTATAATAAAGTAAATTTCACGCAAAAAAATGACGCTAATAAGCGTCATTTTTTATAACTGTTTTTCGAGCTTCGCTATAACGCTTTTAAGCGTGGGCTAACTCAAGACCGGGTGCAGGCATCGTCACAGGCGTTTCAAATGTTGCCCACTCCCATGCTGACTCTGTTGCCATAATTTTACGAAGTAATTTATTATTTAAATCATGGCCTGACTTAAATGCAGTTACTTTACCTAAAAGGTTATGGCCTGTCATAAACATGTCACCAACACAGTCTAATATCTTATGCTTAACGAACTCGTCGCTATAACGTAAACCGTTAGGATTTAAAACTTTGAATTCATCAAGTACAACTGCACTATCCATGCTCCCACCTAGCGCTAGGTTGTTTGCATGCATGTATTCAATATCTTTCATAAATCCAAAAGTACGCGCACGGCTAATTTCTTCAATAAAGCTTTGCGTTGTTATATCCAACCCAATACGTTGGCGACTTTCATTGATAGCAGGGTGGTTAAATGCAATCTCAAAGTCGATATGAAAACCATCATATGGTTCAACTTCAGCCCATTTACCATCTTCTTCAATGCGTACTTTTTCTTTAATACGGATAAAGCGTTTAGCAACGTTTTGCTCTTCAATTCCGCCTTTTTGTAACAAATATATGAATGGTAATGCACTACCATCCATAATCGGCACTTCTGAGCTATCTAATTCTACAATTAAATTATCAATCCCCATTGCAGCCACGGCTGCAATAAGATGCTCAGTAGTCGATAAGCGAACACCATCTTTGTTAATTAAACAGGTACACAGCTGCGTATCACCAACGGCTTCAGGTGTTGTTTCAAAATCAACAACCGGATCAAGGTCGACACGACGAAATACAATCCCAGTATTTGCGCTCGCAGGTCGGAGAGTTATTGTGACCTTCTCACCTTTATGAAGTCCAATTCCTATGGCTTTGACTACTTCTGCAATCGTACGCTGTTTAATCATAGGTATGCTCACTTTTAAATCAGTTACAGTTATATGGCGAATTTTAACATAAATCCTTTTGCCTTTCAATATTCGTACATATTTCAAACAAAAGTATTGTTAAATGTTAATCAGCCTGCTTACGTAAAAAAGCGGGGATATCAAAATAATCACCACCTTCTGATTTATCCGCTTTTTTACTGTTTTGCGCTGAAGAGCTCGATGCACTGCTTGAGCTCGTTGAAGGCGCTTTTTCTTTACTTTGCGTTTGCGCTTTAGCAGTGTTTTCTTCAGTGTTTGTATCTTGGCTTGCAAAGCTTGGTACGTACATACTGCTCGTTTGGTTTGATGTGCTTGCAACATCAGAACCTGATGCTTTTTTAAAGCCGTTATCAACAATACCAAACTGTGGACGACGATCGCCGCCTAAGCCAGTTGCAACAACCGTTACACGTAGCTCATCAGTCATTTCTGGGTCGATTACCGCACCAACAACAACCGTTGCGTTTTCTGACGCAAGTGCTTTAACGTGATTACCAACAATTTCAAATTCTTCAATCGCAATGTCCATACCTGCGGTAATATTAACTAATATGCCTTTAGCACCTGTTAAATCAACGTCTTCTAGTAGTGGGCTTGAGATAGCCGCTTCTGCTGCTTCTTGTGCACGATCAGGACCTGACGCAGACGCCGTTCCCATCATTGCAGTACCCATTGCAGACATTACAGTTCTAACATCGGCGAAATCCACGTTAATTAAACCAGAACGTGTAATTAGCTCTGCTATACCTTGTACCGCACCAAATAATACGTCATTAGCTTTAGCGAAGGCATCTAGAAGTGTAGTCCCTTTTCCTAAAACTTTAAGCAATTTATTGTTCGGAATTGTAATAAGTGAATCTACAATTTCTGACAATTCATTAATGCCTTGTTCAGCGGCTGCTGCACGTTTTTTACCTTCAAAATCAAAAGGACGTGTTACAACTGCAACAGTTAAAATACCTAGCTCTTTTGCTATTTTAGCAACTACCGGTGCTGCACCAGTACCTGTACCACCACCCATACCTGCTGCAATAAAGACCATATCGGCGCCTTCAAGGCTGGCACGAATTGTATCTGCATCTTCTTCAGCCGACTTACGGCCTACTTCAGGGTTTGCGCCCGCACCCAACCCAGAGGTTATTTGCGTGCCTAGCTGAACTGTAATATCGGCTGCAGAGTTACGTAATGCTTGCGCATCAGTATTAGCGGCTATAAAACGCACGCCTTCTATTTGTTGTTTTACCATGTGCTCAACAGCGTTACCGCCACCACCGCCCACGCCGATTACTTTTATTACAGCTTCTTCGCTGTGTTGTTCCATTATATCAAACATGTTTACTCTCCGACTTGAGTCTTAAAACTCGCCTTGGAACCATTTAGTAATGCGGTTCCACCAATTATTGTTATCCTCTGCTTTCGACTTTTGTGCATTCATCGATTGCATGGTACGCCCGTATTGTAACAAACCAACAGCGGTTGCGTACGAAGGATCATCTACATAGTCTGTCAAACCAACCATCCCGATTGGTTTGCCTATTCTTACTGGCATTTGGAAGATGTCTTCTGCCACTTCCATCGCGCCAGTCATTTTAGCAGTTCCGCCTGTAATAACGAGACCTGCCGCAATTTGGTCTTCTAAGCCTGAACGACGAATTTCTTCCATCGCAAGCTCAAATAATTCTCTAAAACGAGGCTCTACCACCTCAGATAATGTATGGCGCGACATTAACCTTGCTGGTCGTCCGCCTACACTTGGTACTTCAATTGTGTCTTCGCTACTGGCCATTTGGCTACTAGCACATGCGTATTGTACTTTGAGTGACTCGGCATGTGATATAGGTGTGCGAAATATTTTTGCAATATCACCAGTAACTTGGTTACCCGCCACTGGAATAACCGCAGAGTGACGAAGTGCACCATTAATATAAATGGTGATATCCATAGTGCCGCCACCAATATCAAGTACTGCAACACCTAGCTCTTTTTCGTCATCTGTTAGTACAGAATAACATGACGCTAATGCAGTAAAAATAAGCTGATCGACTTCAAGACCACAACGCTCTACACATTTCTCGATATTTTTTGCCATATCGTTTGAGCACGTAATAATGTGTGCACGCGCTTCCATACGAACACCGCTCATGCCTAATGGGTTTTTAATCCCCTCTTGCATATCGATGCTGTACTCTTGCGGTAATGCATGCAGCATTTTACGCTCTGCCGAAATAGGCACAGAACGCGCAATATGAATTACATTTTCAATGTCTTCGTCAGTGACTTCGGTGTTATTAATTGCCACCACGCCACTTTCGTTTTGGCACTGTATGTGTTTGCCAGAAATCCCCAAATACACAGAGCTAATACGACAATCAGCCATTAACTCGGCTTCGTCTATTGCTCGGCGAATAGACTCAGACACTAAGTTTAAATCGTTAACGCCGCCTTTATCCATACCATGAGATACTTGGCTGCCCACACCAACAATGCTGAGCTTGTTATCTGCGGTGATTTCACCTACCGTGGCAACCACTTTCGAGGTGCCAACGTCTAACCCTATTACTAGGTTTCTTTCTGCTGACTTAGTCATGCCTTACTCTTATTTTGTAATTGTTCTTCTTGCACTGGCTTAAAGCTTACTGCAAGGCCGGTATCATACCGTAAATCTATTGTATCTACTTGTGCATCTGCACGTTGTTCCATTCGTGGGTAGACGTCTATAAAACGTTGTACACGCTTGGCTTTATCTTTACGTCCTAAATTTAAACGTATTCCGTTATCTAGCCATAATTGCCACGAAAAGCGCTCCGACAATGCCAAACTTGTTAACGTTAAGCCGTTAACTTTTAGCATTTCATCAAATTGCTTAAAAGCAATCCACGCTTCTTCTTCGCTGCCTTCTGGGCCGTATAACTGCGGTAAATCATCATCTAACTTATCGCTGCTGGCTTGAAATGCTTGACCACTTTGGTTGAGCAGTAAGTCGCTATTCCAATGTGCTACTACTTCATGTTCAACTACATATACTTGTATAGTATCAGGCCATTGTTTACGTACCGAAGCGGTAGCAACCCAAGGTAAATCTTGAACTAGTTGTTGCACATGTTTTACATCTAATTCAAAAAAACTACTTAAATCGGCATTTTTAATCGCTTTTATAATTGCCGTTTCATCAGTGTATTTAGGCTGCCCTTGCACTGTAAGGTGCTTAATTTGAGCATCTTTGTTTTCAACTAACCAATCCGATACACCTGTTGTAATTTGCACTAAGCCAATTACAACAATGAGAAAAAAACTCACACCAAAAATCAGAGACCAATTAAGCTTCAGTTTGATTTCTTGAGCTTTTTCTAAAAGGGGATGCATATTAAAGCGTTTGCTCTAAAATGCGAACAACTAATTGTTCAAAAGTTGCCCCATTCGCTTTTGCAGCCATTGGTACTAACGATTTTTCAGTCATACCTGGTACTGTATTTACTTCAAGGAGATAAAAATTACCTTGCTCGTCTTGCATCGCATCAACACGGCCCCAGCCGCTTGCGCCCACTAAATCAAAAGCATCTAGTGAGATAGCCTGTAAGTACTTAGTATCTTGCTCTGACAAATCTGCAGGGCAATGATACTGCGTAGTATTTGATTGATACTTAGCTTGGTAGTCGTAAAAGCCATTTGGTGTCGTCATTTCAATGACTGGTTGTACTTCGTCGCCAAGCACTGTGATTGTAAACTCACGTCCCGTGATCCACTGCTCTACAAGCACTTGGTTATCAAACTTAAATGCATTAGCTAATGCATCTTCAAGTTCTTGTACTGTACTTGCTTGCGCCATACCTATGCTTGAGCCTTCGTGCGATGGCTTAACCATTACCTTTTTAAACTCACCCATAATAGCTGCAGCATCAAAGCCTTTTTTGGCATCAACTACGGCATAAGGTGCGGTGCTTAATCCCGCTGATTTAAATAAGTGTTTACAACGTACTTTATCCATAGCAAGTGCTGAACCTAGTACATTACTGCCCGTGTAAGGCAAGTTCATAAATTCAAGCGCACCTTGTACAGTTCCGTCTTCGCCACCACGCCCATGCAAAGCAATAAAAACACGCTCTACATTTAATTCTTTTAATTCCCACAAAGAACGACTTTGTGGGTCAAATGCAATTGCATAAATACCACTATTTTGCAGTGCATTTAAAACAGCTTGACCCGATCGTAAAGACACTTCACGTTCTGCTGAGTTACCACCTAGCAGTACCGCTACTTTACCAAATTGTGTGTTTACCTGAGTCATACTTCACCTTGCTTAAGTTTTTCTATCGACATACCCGTCGCAGCTAATGTTTTAACTAACTGACCTATATTACCAGCGCCTTGAGTTAATACTAAATCATTATTTTGTAAATTTGCGGCCAAAACGCCTGCAAGTTCTGCATTTGTTGCTACATGCAGCGGCTCTTTGCCACGTTGACGAAGGCTACGGCATAAGCTTTTGCTGTCTGCGCCAACAATTGGATCTTCACCAGCGCTATACACATCAAGCAATAGCAACTGATCTACATCAGCAAGTACTTTTACAAAGTCTTCGTATAAGTCGCGTGTACGAGAAAACCTATGTGGTTGATATACCATTACTAAACGCTTATCTGGCCATCCTTCACGTACTGCTGCAATTGTTGCTGCAACTTCTGAAGGGTGATGCCCGTAATCATCAACTAACATCACATTGCCACGCTCGTTTTCAAATTCACCATAGTGCTGAAAACGACGACCAATACCCTCAAACTTCTGCAGCGCTTCTAAAATTGCATGGTTCGCAATGTTTTGATCTTTTGCCACAGCAATTGCAGCGGTTGCATTAAGTGCGTTATGTCTACCTGGCATATTCAACGTGGCAGTTAAACACTCACCTTGCTTGTTAGTTACTGTAAATGTGCATGTATTAGCTGATTGGCTAAAGTCGCTCATGCGATAATCAGCATCCTTCGATTCGCCATACGTAATAACTGGGCGACCAAAGCGCGGAATAAGCTCAGCAGCAACTTCAGAGTCAATACATACAACAGCTAAACCATAAAACGGCAAGTTATGAATAAAATCCACATAGGTGTCTTTCATCTTTTCAAGACTGCCACCGTAAGTATCCATGTGATCTTCTTCGATATTTGTGATCACCGATACCATTGGCTGTAAGTGTAAAAACGACGCATCGCTTTCATCTGCTTCTGCAATTAAAAAATCGCTTTTACCTACTTTTGCGTTACTACCTGCGCTGTTTAACAAGCCACCAATAATAAACGTTGGATCAAGGCCTGCTTGTCCATAAATGCTTGCAATTAAGCTCGTTGTTGTTGTTTTACCATGCGTACCCGCAATGGCTATGCCGTGACGAAAACGCATTAGTTCAGCAAGCATTTCTGCACGGCGTACAACCGGAACTCTTGCGGCTTTAGCTGCGATAATTTCAGGGTTTGTTTCATCAATCGCGCTTGAAACAACCACTACATTGGCATCTTTCACGTTATTTTCATGATGGCCAATAAATACTTCAGCACCGGCTTTAATTAAACGATCTGTCATAGCGCTATGAGCAATGTCAGAACCTGTAATACGGTAGCCTTCAAATGCGAGTACTTCAGCAATCCCGCCCATACCAGCTCCACCAATACCGATAAAGTGGATGGTTTCTATTCGGCGCATTGCAGGGCGTGTATGCTTTTCTTGTACTGATATCTCTTTCACTTATTTTCTCTTATTTGTTACTTGCTCACAGTGCGTAGCTACGCTTGCTGTGGCATCTAAAATGGCTTGTTTTTTTGCATTTGTAGCCATTTCAGTAATTAATGAAGGTTGGGCTAAATACGGGCTTAATAGTTCAACAATTGATTGTTTATCAAACTGTCCTTGCGGCATTAATAATGCCCCATTCGCCATTACCAAATACTGTGCATTCGCTGTTTGGTGGTCGTCCACCGCATGAGGAAACGGGACAAAAACAGCCATTTTACCTGCCGCTGCGATTTCGCTAACAGTTAACGCACCTGCACGACAAACAACAATATCAGCCCAGCTATATGCTGCGTCCATATCATCAATAAATTCAGCTATTTTTGTATTACCGCCCGCTAAACCATGCGCTTTATAAGCTGCTTCTACAGTGGGTAAATGACCTTTACCTGTTTGATGCCACACATTTATTGGAGCTGTATTACTAAGGCCTTTAAATGCTTCTGGTAACGTCTGATTAAGCACTTGTGCACCAAGCGACCCACCAACCACTAAAATATTAATAGGGCTTGATACATCGCGTTTGACTATATCCATTACACTTTGACGTACTGGATTACCTACTAGCTCAGCTTGTCCTTGTGCAAACGCACTTGGAAATGCTGCTAATACGCGTGTAGCAAACTTAGCAAGCCATTTATTGCTCATACCGGCTACAGCATTTTGCTCGTGAATAACCAGCGGGATACCTAAACTTTTTGCTGCAATTCCCGTTGGACCCGTAACATAACCGCCCATTGCAAGTACTACATCCGGGCGCTGTTCTTTCAATACCTTACGCGCCTGCAATATTGCATTAAGTACCATGAATGGGGCTTTAATGAGACGCTTTAACCCATTGCCACGAACACCTTTAACATTAATGAAATCAATATCAATGCCATGCTTAGGAACAACACTTGCTTCCATTCGATCTGGAGTGCCAATCCAGCTGACTTGCCAGCCCTGCTGCTTTAAATAATCGGCCACTGCAATGCCAGGAAAAATATGCCCGCCAGTTCCACCAGCCACTACTACTAATTTTTTACTCATCGCTTACCTCCGCGTGAGGTGGCTTGTTTGGTTGCCATTTTGGTTTCAAAATCTACGCGCAATAAAATACCCGTGGCAATCGTCATAATTAACAAGCTTGAGCCGCCATAAGAAATAAACGGCAGGGTTAAACCCTTCGTTGGTAAAATACCCGCGCTTGCACCTACATTCACCATGGTTTGAAATGCAAACCAAATACCAATGGCAAATGAAAAGTAGCCTTCGTATTCCTTACCGCATTTAAGCGCTTGTTGACCTATTAATAAGGCTCTAAATACTAAAGTAGCTAATACCGTTAAAATACTTACAACGCCTATTAAGCCAAGTTCTTCACCTATAACGGCAAAAATAAAATCGTTATGCGCTTCAGGTAAATATTGTAGTTTTTGTACACTGTTACCTAAGCCTTGACCAAACCAACCACCTTGGCTATACGCCATTAGTGATTGCACCAACTGATAACCTTTACCAAAAGGATCATCCCAAGGGTCTAAAAAGCCTACAACACGCGCCATTCGATATGGTTCAACAATAATTAGTAATACAACCAGACCCACGCCCGTTAAAATAAGTACAAAAAACTGCCATAACTTAGCACCAGCTAAAAACAGCAAGCCAACCGTTGTTACAAACATAACAACTACTGTGCCTAAATCGGGCTGTAGTAAAATAAGCAATGCATACACTGCAAATACTGCTATTGGCTTTGCAAAGCCTTTAATATTTTCTTGTACTTCTTCGCGTTTTCTTACTAAGTAGCCAGCTATATAGCTAAAAAAGTATAACTTAGCGGCCTCAGCAACCTGAAAACCAACAGGTCCAATAGGTATCCATCGTTTAGCGCCGTTCACTTCACGACCAATAATCAATACTGCTATTAATAGCACCATACCCAGTATTAATAGGTAAGGGTTTGAACGTTTCCACCACTCCATTGGCACGCAAACGCTTATCCAAAAAAGCACAAAAGCCATGGCCAAAAACATGCTGTGGCGAATGGTAATATGGTACGGGTCATCAAATAGTCGCTCTGCGGTAGGCATTGATGCACTGGTTACCATGATAAAACCAACACCAATTAGCATTATTACGCAGTATAATAGCGGCACATCGTATAACTGCCCTGAAGGCTTAGGTGTTAACGCATCTCTTATATCGGCAAAAGCAATCATGATTGCCCTGCCATTACACACTGAACGAAGTCATCACCGCGTTGCATATAGTTGTTATACATATCAATGCTGGCACATGCGGGTGCTAATAAAACAATATTACCTGTACTACTAAGTACTTTGGCCAAAGTAACGGCTTCTTCCATATTGTTAGTTAAATAACTCTTGTTGGTAATCGCAGCTAAATCACTTGCATCTTTGCCAAAACAAATTAATGCTTTTACATGCTGTTTTATATAAGGTTTAAGCGCATTTAAATCAGCGCCTTTAGCATCGCCACCAGCAATCACAATCAGGTTTTCACCGTCACTTGCTAAACTATCTATTGCAGCAATGGTTGCTCCAACATTGGTAGCCTTTGAATCGTTAAAATACTTTACACCGTTAAGCTCAGCTATAAATTGGCAGCGATGAGCCAATCCATTAAATTGACCTAACGCATTTTTATATTGCTCTTTGCTTACTTCAAACGGACTTAAGAGCGTCATTACAGCAAGCGTATTTAAATAATTGTGCTTACCCACTACCGCAAGCGTATCAACAGGTAAAAAGGCATCGCCTTTAAGCATAAAATGAGTTTCGCCATTGTGCTGCGCTAAATGGTAATCACCTTGTTGAGCACCAAAGCTAATTAGAGGAGCCGTTCCGCGCTCAACAGGACGTGTTTGAATGTCGTCTGCATTGACAACAATAAGCTCTGCGAACTTATAAATACTAAGCTTTGAGTCTATATAAGCTTGGTAACTATCGTAGCGGTCAAGATGATCTTCTGACACATTTAATACCGTTGCACTTACTGGTTTTAAACTCGTTGTGGTATCTAACTGAAAACTCGATAACTCAAGTACATACACATCAAAATCATCATTGAGTAAATCAAGTACCGCTGTGCCAATATTCCCACCCAAAGCAACTTTATAACCGGCTTCTTTTAACACTTCATAAGCGAGCGTAACCACGGTTGACTTACCGTTAGAGCCCGTTACTGCAACGACAGGTTTTGTATTAATGCGCGCAAATAACTCAACGTCACCAATCACTTCAACACCTGCGTTAATTGCATTTGCAACAGCTGGTATTTTTAAGCTAAGCCCAGGGCTTATAATAATCATATCGCTTAAACAAAGCTCTGCGTCATCCAAATTACCAAAGTGGGTATCTAGAGCTGGCGCGTGCTCTTTTAACCAATCAATCCCCGGCGGGGTTGCTCGGCTATCAACGACCTTGGGGGCAAGGCCATGAGATAATAGAAAACGCACAATGCCCAGACCGGTTACACCGAGTCCGAGCACTGTTATTTGTTTGTTTTTTATCTCGTTTAAATACTGCATTTATCGAATCTTTAAAGTAGCTAAGCCAGTAAGCACTAGCACAACAGAAATAATCCAAAAGCGCACAATAACGCGAGGCTCTGGCCAACCTTTTAATTCGTAATGATGGTGAATTGGCGCCATTCTAAAAATGCGTTGTCCCCGTAATTTATACGACCCCACTTGTAATATTACCGATAGCGCTTCCATTACAAATACACCGCCCATAATAATAAGCAGTAACTCTTGGCGTACTAAAACAGCAATAATACCTAATGCGCCACCAAGTGCTAATGAGCCAACATCGCCCATAAATACTTGTGCTGGGTAAGTGTTAAACCATAAAAAGCCAAGCCCTGCGCCCACAATGGCAGTACACACAACCACAAGCTCACTCGCTAGCGGTAAATGTGGAATATGTAAGTAAGCCGAAAAGTTAATATTACCTGTTAAGTAAGCAATAATTGCCAATGCCGCAGCCACCAAAATAATTGGCACAATCGCCAAGCCATCTAAGCCATCGGTCAGGTTTACCGCGTTTGATGTACCTACTATAGCAAAATACGTAAGCACGATATAAAACAAACCTAATTGCGGTAATACGTCTTTAAAAAATGGAACAACAAGTGATGTTTCAGATGCTTGTGCACTGGTAAAGTACAAAGCAGTAGCAACAACTAATGCAATGACCGACTGCCAAAAGTACTTCCACTTAGCAATTAAACCTTTTGGATCTTTACGAATAACTTTACGGTAATCATCAACAAAGCCAACAATACCTAAAGAACCAATTACAAACAGTGTTGCCCAAACGTATTTATTTGATAAATCGGCCCAAAGTAGCGTGCTGGTAAAAATAGCCGCTAAAATAAGTAAGCCACCCATAGTCGGTGTACCCGACTTAGACAAATGCGATTGCGGACCATCGTCTCGAACTGTTTGGCCTATTTGCATACGTTGCAAACCACGAATTAACTTAGGCCCTAAATAAAGAGACATAATTAGCGCAGTTAAAATACCTAAAATGGCACGTAGCGTTAAATACGAAAAAACATGAAAACCACTAAAATACTGTGTTAAATACTCTGCCAGCCAAACTAACATTATGATACTCCATTGATGGCTTGTTGCTGGCCATTAACTAAATCGGTTACTAATAATTCCATGCGAGAACTGCGCGATCCTTTCACTACTATTGTTGTTTTAGTATTCACTTTATTAATACTTTCTTGAATTTTTTGCTGCATTTGTTCGCGACTCGAAAAGTGACGATTAGGGAGTTCAAACACATCACTTGCGTATTTACTTAATACACCTAATGTAAATAACTCATCAATCCCTTGCTCAAGTGCGTACTCGCCAACTTCTTGATGGTACTTACGTGCATCTTCACCTAGCTCACCCATGTCTCCGAGTGCTAAAATGCGGTGACCTTGCATATCACTTAACAAGTCAATCGCAGCCTTTACCGACTTAACATTGGCATTATAGGTATCATCAACCACGGTGAGTAAATCAGACACTTCAATCAAATTAACGCGCCCTTTTACATCACCCATTCTGGCAAGTGCATTGGCTATTTCTTCAAGGGTTACATCAAATTCACTAGTCAGTGCAGCAGCGATAAGTGCATTACTAATATTGTGCTTACCAGGTAGCGCTAAAGTAACAGGTACTTGCTTGTTTTTAGTGCAAAGCGTAAAGCTTGCACGCGCATTGGCATCAAGCGTGATGTTCTCTGCCCAAATGTCTAGTTTTTCAGTTGTAGAAAAACGTTTAACATTACGTCCTTCAAGCTTATCTAACCAATACTGGCTAAATTCACTATCGCAGTTAACAATAGCAACGCCGTCATCTTTTAGGCCGTCAAAAATCTCACCTTTAGCTTTTGCAACCCCCATTAAACTACCAAAACCTTCTAAGTGAGCTGCTGCAACATTGCATACAACGGCTACATCTGGTTTTGTCATTGCAGTGGTGTAAGCAATTTCACCTAAGTGATTTGCACCTAGCTCAATTACTGCAAAACGATGTTGAGGCTCTAAGCGCAATAACGTAAGTGGGACGCCAATATCGTTATTAAAATTACCTTTAGTAGCTAATACATCACCGTGAACCGACAAAATTGCCGCACACATTTCTTTTACAGTTGTTTTGCCTACACTACCTGTAATTGCAATTGTTTTAGGCGCCACTTGCGCCATAACAGCAGTGCCAATTACACCAAGTGCAATACGAGTATCGCTCACTATAAATTGTGGAATATCTACATCTACTTTATGCTGAACAACAACGCCAATCGCGCCTTTTTGTTTAGCCTCAGTTATAAATTTATGACCATCAAAATTTGGCCCTTTCAGTGCTAAAAACACTTCGCCATCGCACACTGTACGAGTATCAGTATTTATATTAAGTACGCGTTGATTATCACCTTGATAATCGGTTGTTAGCACATTAGCTAACCAATCAAAATCCATTGGGATCATTGTGTTATCCCTCTTACTGCTTTTTTTAGTTGTTCTTGTACATACCGGCGATCGCAAAAGTCGATTCGCGTATCACCTATAATTTGATAATCTTCGTGGCCTTTACCTGCAATCAAAATAACGTCATCAGCTGTAGCGTTTTCTATAGCAAAACGAATTGCAGTCGCTCTATCAGCCTCTAAATGTGCATTTTGAGGATGGGTTAAACCGGCTGCTACATCTGCAATAATGTCATCAGGGTTTTCTGAGCGAGGGTTATCACTGGTAATAATAACTTTATTAGCGTTTTGCTCTGCGGCTTGCGCCATCAATGCACGCTTTCCTTTATCTCTGTCGCCACCACAACCAAATACACAACTTACACCACCTGGCACATGTTGCTGCAATGCTTGTAATGCAAGTGCAAGTGCATCGGGTGTATGTGCGTAATCAACAACACACGTTGGCATGCCTGCTTGGCTAAATGCTTGCATTCGCCCAGCTACTGGCTGTAACTGCGCACAACCTGAAACTAATTGCTCAAGCGGATAACCAAGCCCTAGTAATGTAGCGATCGCGGCCGTTAAGTTATATAAGTTGAATTCGCCAAACAGAGGCGATTTAATCGATATATCACCCCAACTAGTCGATAACTGCGCCGAAATACCGTCACTTGAATATTCAACATTAGAAAAATAAACGTACTGAGCATTCTTAGGGGCTAAGTTTTTGCGGCCATAACAAACTAGGTTATTAAAGTCATACTTTTCAAGCCATTGCTCAGCTTGAGCATCATCTTGATTAAGCACTACAACCTCTGGCTCAAAGTCACGGAAAAGCATTAGTTTCGCATCACCGTAACTTGCCATATCACCATGGTAATCTAAGTGATCGCGCGAAAGATTAGTAAACACAGCCGCTTTAAACGCGCATTTAGCAACGCGCTGCTGCACTAACCCATGAGATGACACTTCCATAGCTACCAGCTTTTTATGCTGCGAATTTAAATCGCTCAAAATATGCTGTAAATCAACCGTTGAAGGTGTGGTATTAATCAGTGGAATTAAGTTATCAGGATGACCATAACCTAAAGTGCCTATAATAGCCGACTCAGTACTACAAAATTGTGCTAAGTGGGCAATCATAGCTGTGGTCGTCGATTTCCCATTTGTACCTGTCACACCAATTAAATCAAGAGCCTGACTTGGCTGGTTATAAAAGCGACTTGCTAATTCTGGAAGCTTTTTATCAAGCTCCGAAACTAAATATAGTGGCTCAAAACTTGTTTCAAATTCACATAATCTGTCAGCAATAATAGCTGTTGCGCCATTTTCAATTGCTTTACTAATAAATTGTCCGCCATCAAGTGCATGGCCTTTAATTGCAACAAATACATCACCTGGCGTTACTTCACGACTATCTAGGCGTAAATGTTTTACCAGTTGCGAGGGCGCATCTATTTCGATGTATTTTAAAATATCCTTTAAATCACGCATCGTTATCTTTACCTTGTACGTATGCAACCTCTTCCTTGTCAGGCGCTACGTTTAATATTCTTAATGCGTTAGAGATGATTTCTGCAAATGCAGGGCCAGCGGTGGCACCTCCATAGTACACATCACCACCTGGTTCATTAATCATAACTACCACGGCTAAACGAGGATTACTTGCCGGCGCTACACCTGCAAAATAACCTACATATTCATCACCATAACCACCTGCTACGGCTTTTTTAGATGTACCTGTTTTACCAGCTGCACGATACCCATCAACTTTTATGTTGCGAGCAGTACCGTCTTTTTCAAATACACTTTCCATCATGTGCACTACGGCTTCTACGTCTTTTTGTTTAAAAATACGTTCGCCTTCAGGTATATTATCTTGCTTTAAAATAGTCAGAGGTCGGTTAACCCCGCCAGCACCTAACATGGTATAAAAACGTGCCATTTGCGCTGTACTTACCGAAATCGCATAACCAAACGATAAAGTCGCAATTTCAAAGTCAGACCAACGACGATTTGGATAAAACAAACCACTGCTTTCACCTACCATTCCAGTACCAGTATCACTGCCAAAGCCTACTTTTTGGTATAAGCCAACAAGGTAATCTTTAGGCACTAACTGAGTAACCTTCGCAACTCCCATGTTTGAGGAGTACTTTAATATTTCACGCAGTGTTAGTTCGCCGTGATTACGAGTATCTCTAACTAAACTACCACCTAAACGCATCCAACCTGGGTAGGTATCAATCGTGTCATCTGCCTGAATGGCGCCGTAGTCTAGCCCAGCCAAAATGGCTAGAGGCTTAACAGTTGAGCCTGGTTCAAACAAATCTGTAATTGCGCGGTTACGACGCTTATGAGGTGCAGCATCGCTTAAGTTGTTTGGATTAAATGAAGGGCTATTTACCATTGCCAGTACTTCACCGGTTTTAACATCAACTACCATAGCTGAGCCCGATGTGGCTTTATAAGTCAATACAGCTGATTTTACAGCCTTGTACGCAATAGCTTGAATTCGTTGATCAATACTTAGTTCTATGCTTTCTGGCTCTACACGTTCACGTTCGTCAAGTACTTCTACCTCACGCCCTTGTGCGTCTTTACGAATGGTACGGCGGCCTTCCTCGCCCGTTAAAGCGTTTTCGTAGAGCTTTTCAATGCCTTCAATGCCTTTGCCATCGATATTGGTAAAACCAATAACATGCGCGGTAACTTCACCTGCAGGGTAGTAGCGTTTAGATTCATCTAATAAATGGATACCAGGGAGGCGTAAATCACCAATATAATTTGCTACAGCAGGAGTAACTTGGCGCTTTAAATACACAAAGCGACGCGAAGGATCGTTTAAAAGTCGAGAATTAATCTTTTTAGGATCAATCCGCAGCACATCTGCAAGCTCACGCCAGCGTAAATCGTTTTTATAATAAAGTGCAGCACGCTTATCAAGCTCAGCAGTGTTTTCAGTTAAAGATAAGTGATCTTCGCCGCTTTTGCGTGCTTGTTTGATTACTTTAGAAACAAGCGATTTATGTAATGCTTTAGGATCAGCATATACACTTACCACAGGCACACTTACCGCTAATTCTTTACCATTGCGGTCAAAAATCATTCCACGTTGCACATGCAGTTTTTCAACACGTACCGTGCGCTTATCACTTTCTGAACGGGCTTTATCGGGTTCTATCACTTGTAAATAAGCAGCGCGAGATACGAGTGTTACAAACACCATAAACACAACTGTACACACCAGCATAAAGCGCCATGTGATTAAATTAGTGACTGGTTTTTTGCCTCTATTTCTCATTGTACTATTATTACCTGCTCATCTTGACTCGTAGGTCGTTTCATTTTTAATTGTGATATAGCAACTTCTTCAATGCGTGCATGTTGCGAATAAAATTCTTCCTCAACAAGTAAGTAGCGCCACTCTAAATCGAGTTCATCACGTTCTTGTAATAATTGATCTTGCTTTATAAGTTGCCCACGAGCTAAATGTGTTGTTTGCACAACAGCTAAACTAGAAGCGAATATCACAACCAACAAGGCCGAGGTTAGCTTATTAGCACCTAGGCCTTTTAATATTTCAAAGAATAAATTGGGTTGACGATAGCTCGCTTTTTTACTCATCCCAACCTCTGTGCAATCCTAAGTACAGAACTACGAGAACGTGGATTACGTTCTACTTCAACAGTACTTGGCTTAATAGCCTTACCCACTGCTTTTAACGTCAGGTTTTTATTTATTTGTGCATCAGTTAAAGGCAGACCTCTGGGTAACACTTCTCCCCTACTCTGTTTTCTAATAAACTGTTTTACAATACGATCCTCTAGTGAGTGAAAAGAAATCACCACTAAACGACCGCCTGGCTTTAGCACTTTAACTGCAGACTGTAGCGCTGTTTGAATCTCTTCAAGCTCGCTATTAATGTAAATACGAATCGCCTGAAAAGTACGAGTTGCAGGGTGCTTAAACTTATCTTTTACCGGTACTGCTTCATCAACAAGGTCAGCAAGTTGCTTTGTTGTTGTAATTGGCGTGTGCTCACGAACTTCGAGTACTTTGTGTGCAATGCGTTTACCAAACTTTTCTTCGCCCAGTTTTTTAATTACGTGGGTAATATCATCTAACTCGGCTTCTGCTAACCACTGTGCTGCACTACGACCTGTTGTTGGGTCCATGCGCATATCAAGTGGCCCATCTTTCATGAAACTAAAGCCACGCGCAGCGTCATCAAGTTGTGGCGACGAGACACCAATGTCTAATAAAATGCCATCCACTTTACCAATTAGATCGTTCTGCTCAGCTACTTCGTATAAATTTGAAAAACGAGTATGTGCAATCGCAAAACGTGGATCATTAGCAAATTTTTCGGCTGATTTTATCGCTTGTGGATCTTGGTCAATTGCTTGCAGACGACCTTCATCACCAAGGCGTGCTAAAATTTGTCCAGAGTGGCCGCCACGTCCAAACGTACCATCCATGTATATACCGTCTGGCTTAATTGCGAGGGCATCGATGGTTTCGTCCATTAATACGGATACGTGTTCAAATTGCGCTGTCATTAGCTATTATTTGCCTTTTTTTGTGCTGTTAAAGTGTAAAATTATCTAAATCTTGGTTAGGCTCAAAATCGCCGAGTCTTTCAAGCTCGGTATCTTGCTGCATTTGTTCGTGCCAACGCGCCTCATCCCAAATTTCAAATTTATTCATCAAACCAACTAGCATGATTTTTTTGCCAAGTGATGCATGAGCCCGCAGTGACGGCGCAAGCAAAATTCGACCATTTTTATCAAGTTGATATTCAGTAGCATTCCCGAGCAACATACGCTGCATTCGACGGGCTCGTGGGTTCATATTGGAGATTTTAGCTAAACGGCTTTCTATTTCGAGCCACTCAGCCAGCGGATACAACCATAAACACGGCTCATTTAATGCGACAGTACAAATAACCGTTCCCTGATCTTCAGACAATAGAGATTCTCGGTACTTAGTCGGTACCGCAAAACGCCCCTTATCATCCAAACTCAGTGAACTCGCGCCACGAAACATAAAAAACCTACTTTAAAATTGTTTTATTCAACTTTTGTTTATTTTTATCCAGTGTGATCCACTAAAAACCACTTTTTACCACAGTGCTCCAGTTTAGGGCTTGACAAGCCATTCTGTCAAGTAAGCTGACCAGCTTTAGTGAGTCCCAAAGCTAGAAAAAATAAGGGCTCAAGCGAAGCGTTTGAATTATGTGGGAAAAAGTGGGATTATGATGAAAAAAATATCTATTCTGTTTTTTATAACTTTCTGTTTACACGCTTTGCTTACTGAATAACCAATGAATATTTACAACTTTTTAAGCATTTTTACTCCCTTTGTAAAATTTACCTAACCGTGTAGTAATAGTTACTGTTTGCTTTAAATTATCAAATGTGAAAAAGCTACACAAAAACAACAAAAACCAATACATTCAACACCTTAAAACTAAAAAACAGTTTTGGTTTAATCATTGCATTATCTAAATCACTATTCAAATTTTTTAACTTATTAAGGATTGATTATGGCTACTGCAACAAATACGAAACCAAACACAACTTCAGATGTTAAGCCTGACGTTAAACTAACAAATACTGAATCACCTCTTACAGAGAAAGCAACATCAGCGGCACACGATGCTGTAGATGCACTTTCTAGCAAAGCAGCAACAGCTGAAAGCAGTGTTCGTAAAGGCGCTTCAAGCTCAGCAGAAGCATTAAGTGAAAAACAACTTATTGCACGCGAAAAGTTAAGTGAATGTACAGCTAAAACTCGTGCATTTGCTTCTGAAAACCCATTAGCAACAGCGGGTATTGCTTTTGCTGCGGGTATGCTGATTACATCACTATTTCGTCGTAAGTAATTAGTGATGAATAACCCACAAACAAGCGCAGCCAAGGATGGTGAAGCGCAAAACCAAACTACTGAGCAGCAGAGCCAAAAGGACGATTGGCAAGATCATATTGCAAAGCTTTTAGAGTACTCTAAGCAGCTCAAGGATGATTACCAAACTCAAGGAAAGATCACCCATCAGCTTGCTAAGGCTGAATGGCGGTTGTCGCTCAGATCGCTTGCATTGATCACTATATTTTTAGGCTGTTTTGCCAGTGGTTTGGTTTTGTTGTGGGCAGGATTTTTGGGGGCTGTTGGATACGGTGTATATGATCTTTTTGGGTCAGTATGGCTGAGTATTGCAACAGCTACTTTGCTGCAAGTTGCTTGTTTAGCATGGCTTTGGAAAAATACGGTTTACCTAAGCAATAAAATTGGCTTTAGTAAAACACTTAAAAGCTTAAAACAGCTGTTTAACTTATAAGGAAATTACTATGTTAGTTAACTACTTAATTAAAGCACCTAATGAAAACGTTGATGCTCTTAGTAAGCAAATGCATACGCGCAGTGAGCTGAAACGCCAACATCATGCAGCGTTTCAATATAGGCTAAAGCGTTTTGCCGCAACTAAAGTGGGACTGACAAGTGCCTTTTTAGCCGGTGCAGCTGTACAAGCAGGAAAAGGCGAAACCAGCTTTGTAAGAAAATACGGCTGGCTTGTTAGGCTATTTGCTTAAACATTAAACATTTCTACCGTGATCGGATAAGTAACCAATACTTGGGCCACTTGGCACAATTTGTGTTGGATTGATCATTGTATGGCTAAAATAGTAATGACGTTTAATGTGATAAAAATCAACGGTCTCTGCCACACCTTCAACTTGATATAAATCTCTAAGGTATCCGCTCAAAGCTGGGTAGCTTTCAATTGTTCGCAGATTACACTTAAAGTGACCAACATACACACTATCAAACCGAATGAGAGTGGTGAATAATCGCCAGTCAGCTTCTGTGAGGTTATCCCCTGTTAAATACCGCTGTTTGCTCAGTACGCTCTCTACTGAATCGAGTGCTTTAAATAAATCGTTAAATGCCTCTTCATAAGCATCCTGAGTTGTTGCAAAACCCGTACGATATACACCATTATTTATATTTGGATAAATCAGCGCGTTTAATTCGTCAATTTTTGGTTGCAGCGCCTCAGGGTAGTAGTCATCGTTATTACCTGTTAACTCATTAAACGCACTATTGAACATACGTATAATATCGGCAGACTCATTACTGACAATTTTATTTAGCTTTTTATCCCACAATACGGGTACGGTGACTCGCCCGGAGTACTTTGAGTTACTTTTTGTATACACTTGATGTAAGTAGTTACTATTAAATAAAGCATCGCCAGTACTGTGGTTTTTCGTATCAAATTCCCAGCCACTATCAAGCATATCAGGGCTAACAACCGATACCGTAATTAAGTCTTCCAACCCTTTTAACGCTCTAAATATAAGTGTTCGGTGAGCCCAAGGACATGCTAGCGATACATATAAATGATACCTGTTCGCTTGTGCTTTAAAACCTGCGTCACCGGTTATTCCAGCACTGCCATCAGCAGTAATCCAATGGCGTAACTGCGCAGCTTCGCGTTCAAACTTACCATTACTTGAGTCGGTGTCGTACCATTTATCTTGCCATTGACCGTTAACTAATAATCCCATAAAACTCTCCTAAAAATACTGTTAAATTTTGCCAAACTTGCCATTTTTATAATCATGTACCGCTTGCTGTACTTCATCTTGCGTCGTCATTACAAACGGCCCCATATGAGCAATTGGTTGATTAAGTGGATCGCCAGCTAAAATCAATACACCAGCGCCGTGCTCAGAGCTAATATTAATATCACTGCCTGGTTCTAAAATAAGTAACTTACCTGCTGGTATTGTTTGATTGTCGCTCGTTATTAGTGAGCCGCTATGAATATAAAGCATTACTTTTTGTTGGCTAAGAGGCTCTAAATCCATGCTTTTACCAGCAGGTAATGTAATATCAGCGAGCGCAGCATTGGCAGCTAAACTTTGCAGAGTGCTTGTAAGTGTTTCACTTTCGAACTGCCACGATCCCGCAAGTGCTTTTAACGTCACACCTTGTGTATTTGTAAAACTCGGAGCTGGGTTTTTAGTCGTATCTTGATAACGTGAATCACGCATTTTTTGTGCGCTTGGCATATTGATCCAAATTTGAAAGCCATGCAGACCATCAACAGCATCAGCGAGTGGCATTTCACTGTGCATGACGCCGCGCCCTGTACTCATCCATTGCACATCGCCTGCTTTAATTGCTTCTCTGTTACCCATTTGGTCACGATGTTCAAAGCCACCTTTTAGAATATAAGTAAACGTTTCAATACCTCGGTGCGGATGCTCAGGAAAGCCTCCCATATACTCTTTTTTGTCGTCTGACTTAAGTTCATCAATCATTAAAAATGGATCTAAGTATTTACCATCAAACCCAGGTATACGGCTAATGTTCACGCCATCACCATCTTGAGTTGCATAAGCTGTCAGTATTTTTAATATTTTCATTTTTTAATTCACTCTAAAGCATAAGTTTATGAGGCTATTAAATCATTCATTAAACAAAACAACTATGTCTTTAAATCGACCTTAACATTCCAAAAAATAGAACTATAATGATTCATTGGTTATATTTTCAACCTTATAATTACTATGGTTATTTGGAGTGAATTTGGCTACAATTGTTATTGCAAAATACAAAACTAAGGAATGGTTATTTTTACTTATTCTCTCAAACATCAGCTTTATCGTTTGCTTATACTGTTAAGTATTCCAGGCACTGCTGTAATTATTTTTACACTGCTGCTTGAGCGCGATCACTCTATTGAGCAAAGTGAAAAAAAAGTAGAAAACATTGCTAAGCAATTAATTTTACAGCAAAAGCATTTAGTCGATGATATTAACCGGTTAGCGCGTTACTTAGCTAAAGAGGAAAGTAAGAAAGAAAATCTAGCAACGTCCTGCCCTAATTATTTTAATCAATTTAGAGCTATATACGCGCACGTTGCCAATATCGGGATTGTAAATCCAAATGGCATTGTTATATGTACAACAAGCGGGTTAGCCAAAAAAATAAATATTGCCGACCGGGCGTATTTTCAAAACGCCTTAAAAAGCAACCAATTGTCGGTAGGTTATTTTCAGCACGACCGAAGCCTGCAAAAAAACACCCTTAATTTTGCGTTACCTATTATTAATAAAAAAAATGTAATACAGGGCGTTGTAGTTATCGTTGTTGCGCTGGACTGGTGGAATAATGCATTTAATGACATTGAACTTCCGCCGGGCTCTATTGCTGCAATTGCTGATTCTAACGGAAAAATTTTAGCGCGTTATCCTCCTACAACAGCCGCGCTTGGCGATAATATCGCACAGACTTTATTAGCAACTGATTCTTCGATTGATACTGAGGCATCAACAAAAATAAAATCTATTGAAGGTGAAGCCCGAATGCTTCATCACTCTGTTATTTACAGCGATCCGAGTAACAACAGCTTAAATATACATATCGCACTTCCTGTCACGCATGCTTTAAAACAAATAAATAATAACTTTTTTATAGCGATTGGTGTGTTTATTTTATCGCTACTGATACTGTCTTTAATTGCACGAAAACTACTTAAAACAAGTATTATCGACCCAATTAATAATCTAACAAATGCAACAAATGTGCTAGCTAAGGGCGAAATGCCCGCACAAAATATACAGCCCAATAATCCCGAACTAAATACTCTTTATCAGCATTTTAAATCAATGGCGCAAACTAGGTTAACAGCTGAGGCTAATTTAAAAAACAAGCATGACGAGCTTACTAGCTTGCTTAATACCCTGCCTGATAGTTACGTTAGAATTAACATCCATGGTGATATTCTCAACATAACGGGGCAATTTAAGCCCCAAGTAAACCCAAATAGCACTGCCGTACCTCATTTATCATCAATACTTTCACACAGCAATGTTCAGCTTTTATTATCGCAGTTATCTAAACTTGATGTTTCGAGCAATTTAGAATTCACACTCGAAAAATCAGATCCTAAACGCAGCTTTGAAGCGCGTATTAGTGCTATGCAAAGCAAAAATGAATACGTTGTTGTACTACGTGATATAACACAGCGAAAAGTAAATGAAGAAGCACTCCACCTTGCCTCGCTAGTGTATAACAACAGTAGTGAAGGTATGGCGATCACCGATCCAACGGGTATTATATTTGATGTGAATCCTGCATTTAGTAAAACGACCTTATATAGTAAAGAAGAAGTTATTGGGCGGTCCTCTTCAATTCTTTCATCAGGAAAACATGATAAGAAATTTTACAATAAAATGTGGTCAGAGTTACAGCAAACTGGCCGTTGGCAAGGCGAGGTTATTAACCGTAAAAAGAGCGGGCAGTTGTACTCTGAGTGGCTCACAATCGATACGGTTTATGATGAAAATAATGCACCAATTCGTCGAATCGCGATATTCACAGACCTCACAGAGAAAAAACAAGCTGATGAAACTATTTGGCGACAAGCTCACTTTGATCACTTAACAGACTTGCCAAATCGTTTAGAGTTAAAAGAGCGATTAAATAAACGATTTTCAAATGTTGTTACTCCAGATAATCAATTGATTGTCATGCTTTTAGATATTGATCACTTTAAAGATATTAATGACACTTTGGGCCATCACTATGGCGACAACTTATTAAAACTCGTATCACAACGCATAGTACAGTCGGCAAAGAATGCTGACTTTGTGGCTAGGATTGGTGGTGATGAGTTTGTTATTGTGTTCAATCAAATTAAAAGTACGCGCCATATTAATCAAATTGCGAGTAATATTTTACTTAGCTTATCGTCAGCTTTAAATCTTGAAAACGAAGAGTTATTTATTAGTGCAAGCATAGGTATTGCATGTGCCCCAAATGATGGTAAAAATACTGAACAGCTTTTAAAAGCAGCCGACCAGGCTATGTATAAAGCAAAGAGTAATGGTCGTAATTGTTTTGAGTTTTTCTCTGCTGACATGCGCGAATATGCACATGCTCGCATGGTGCTATTAAAAGACTTACGAAGTGCCATTGAACTTGAACAGTTTAAGTTATTTTATCAACCCATTGTTGCTTTAAATGATTTACATATTCATAAAGCTGAAGCGCTGATTCGTTGGCAACATCCTGAAAAAGGGCTAATCAGCCCTATCGCATTTATTCCACTTGCTGAAGAAACCAGGCAAATAAATGCAATTGGCCAATTTGTATTTGCCCAAGCCCTTCAAACACTTAACGATATAAAAACACTAACCGATGATACGTTTCAAATAAGTGTAAATGTATCGCCAGTGCAATTA
Source organism: Pseudoalteromonas sp. TAE56 (assembly GCF_000497955.1). NCBI lineage: Bacteria > Pseudomonadati > Pseudomonadota > Gammaproteobacteria > Alteromonadales > Pseudoalteromonadaceae > Pseudoalteromonas > Pseudoalteromonas sp. TAE56. Next base: position 51,879 of record NZ_AUTN01000103.1, on the reverse strand, counting down.
TCCACGCCAGAGAGTGGCATAGATGAATGGTACGATATGCTAAAAGCAGCAAAACTACCTGCTTCGTCAATTGTCGCAGAAATAACTGAAGGCTTAATGGTTAATCCTGAAGCGCTAACACAAAGACGCCTAAAAGAAATCGTGAAATCAGGAATGCAGCTAGCTCTTGATGATTTTGGCACTGGATATTCATCGCTCGCTTACCTACAAGAAATGGACACCGACTATTTAAAAATAGATAAGCGTTTTGTCGATAATATTCAAATAGGCAGCCAAGAACTTGCATTGTGTGAAGCCATAATCGTTATGGCGCATCAGTTGGGCTTAAAAGTAATCGCCGAAGGAATTGAAACTAAATTACAAATGCAGCTATTACTGGAAGCTGGATGCGATTACGGACAAGGTTATTTGTTTTCAAAACCTTTAAATAAAAGCAGTTTTATGGCACTTCTAGCGGATAAAAAAGTAGCTTTGTTAAAATAAATAGACAAAAAATAACTGTTACGCAATAAATAATGCGTCTGCGCGGTCAAGTTAAGCAATCAGATATAAAGTAGTAACAGGATTTTAAAATGGCAAAAGCAACATTAGAGCAATGGCGAATGTTTAAAGCTGTTGTAGATCATGGCGGGTTCGCAGGCGCAAGCGCAGCTGTACATAAAAGTCAGTCAACCGTACACCATGCAGTGCAAAAACTTGAAGCCGCCTTGCAAATTAAGTTGCTTGAAGTAAAAGGTCGTAAAGCATTTTTAACCGATAGCGGTAAGCTTATTTTACGCAGAGCTGAATTTTTAATTGAAGAAGCAACTAAAATAGAATCGGTAGCAACTACGCTTAGCGAAGGCGTAGAGAGCACATTAAAAATAGCCGTTGATGAAGTGTTCCCACACGCTATTTTATACCAAGCACTTGCTAAAACGAGTGAGCTTTACCCTCTTTTAAAAATTGATTTAGTAGAAAGCGTGCTAACCGGTGCAAACGAATTACTACATAACTCAGTAGTTGATTTAGCCATTTCGTCAATTCCTATTTATGGAATTAGCTGCAGTACGCTATGCGATATAGAGTTTATAGCGGTTGCGCATAAAGACCATGTATTACAACAGCATAGTGAACAACTCAACTTTCGAGACTTAAAGTTACATAGACAAATAGTAGTTCGCGACTCAGCAACCCACACCAGTCACAATGAAGGCTGGTTAGGTGCTGATATGCGCTGGACAGTGAGCCATTTACGCAACTCTATTGATATGGTTAGTCAAAATTTAGGTTACGCTTGGCTGCCAAAAACACAAATTGCACATTTAATTGAAGATAAAACGCTCATCGCGCTTAATTTAGATCAAGGTACAACCCGTACTCTTAATTTATATTTAATGTGCAACGACAACGACAGGCTTGGCCCTGCAGCACAAGAATTTAAAGAGCAAATTACTGCACTTACTAATTTAGCTAGCTAATAGCTATTCGTTTTTTACATCGAGGTGATCTGCTACATAGGCGCCTCGCTGCCCACGCTCTTTAGCTGGGCCTATAGTACTGTCTTTACCTGTTTGCTGTTCAGTTGCAGCATTAATAACAGCACCTAATGTGATTATATAAGCGCTGATATACAACCACATCAACATGATCACTACACCACCTAGTGAGCCGTAAGTTTCGTTGTAACTAGAAAAACGCGACACATAAAAAGAAAAACCTATAGACGCCAAAATCCACAGCACGGTAGCAATCGACGATCCCATCGTGATCCAACGCCATTTAGCGGGTTTACGATGCGGGGCATAACGATATAAAAGTACTAATGCAAAATTAAAGGTAAAAGCCAGTAATGGCCAAGAGATAAGTTTAATTAATAAATCTATACTTTCTTTTAGCCCCACCAAGTTTAGTACGATGGGTAAAATGCCAATAATTAATAATGCAAAAATTGCGACAACAATCGCTCCTACTGAAAATAAAAAACGCACTAATTGAGCTTGAAAAAATGAGCGTTTTTCATATTCACGATAACTAATATTACACGCAGTTATAAGTGCTTGGCTGCCTTTTGAACTACTCCAAATGGTAAGTATGAGCGTACCGATTGCACTTAAGCTCAAGCTTGCACTTGATGTTTTAGCAAGGCTAGAAACCTGAGATAAAATCAGTTCACTGGTGCTTGGTGGAAGCAAAGTAACTATTTTACTTAAGTGCTCACTAATATCTGTTGGGGATGAAAAGTACGCATACACTGATACCATCGCCGCAATGGCTGGAAAAATAGCAAGTAACGCATAAAATGCCACACCCGCCGCCACTATAGATAAATTATCTTCGCTCATTTGCTTAAAAATACGTTTAACAATATCCCACCAGCCTATAAAAGGGATATGTGCAGGCTGCTCTGCTTCCTGTCCTCGTTTAGCTTCTTTCATTCTAAACCTCAATATTTATATTACGTTACTACAGCAAAATATTTGCCAAGTTATAAGCGTTTGGTATCAAACTTGCTAATATTTATCTATAAATGAATCAAACACGGAAGATAAGCCATGCTCGGCACCCTAAAAAGCAGTGTAGCGCTAGATAATACAGCACCAATGACTGAAGTAATCACAGTCGATACACTTTCGTGGAATTACTTTTATGAGCAAGCCGTGCAATTACTTCACGTAACAGCGCAAATATTACCCACTCTTTTACTCGGGGTCATACTTTTAGTACTCAGTTACTTAATTTCAGGACCTCTTTCTCGATTACTTATAAAGCCTATTGACTACATGACTGACAGCAAGCTTGTTCACCTAGTTGTAAGACGCAGTATAAGCACTTTAATTATTTTATTCGGCGTATATTTATTTTTACGTTTAGCTGGGCTCACTCAGTTTGCTGTTGCTATTATGAGTGGTACCGGATTAATAGGTTTAATACTTGGCTTTGCTTTTAGAGACATAGCAGAGAACTTTATTGCTAGTTTATTACTGAGTGTACAAAGACCTTTTAAAATTGATGATGTAATTGAAGTAGATGGCCGATTAGGTATTGTTAAAAAAGTAACCGCAAGAGCAACCACGCTTGTTGATTACGATGGCAATCATATTCAAATACCCAATGCGACTGTATATAAAAATACCATTAAAAACCTGACTGCCAATCCGAAAATGCGCGGGAAAGTAGAAATTGGTATTGGCTATGATAACGATATACGCAGCGCGCAAACTCTTGCCCTAGATATTGCGAATCAACAAAATGCGGTGCTTAGCGATCCACCCGCGCAGGTTTTAATAAAAAACTTAGGCTCATCTACTATTAACTTCGTTTTGTATTTTTGGGTTAATAGCGAGCAGCACAGTCCATTAAAAGTAGCCTCTCAACTTATGCGCGAATTAGTCAATGAGTTCACAAAACAAAACATCAGTATGCCAGATGACGCACGAGAAAGAATTATACTCACCGACCCTAGTGGAAGTGTTTCTAGTTTAGAGGAAAAACAACCATCACAAATACAAAACGAAAAAAGTGAAACCATTGAGCAAACTAAAACGCTTGATGACGTAAGCAGTGATACCGACGAAATACGCGAACAGGCAGAGCAGTCAAGAGATCCAGAACAAGGGAAAAATATTATTTAAGGATGCTGAAGTTGTATATATTAATATTTAGCTCAATATTAATACTCTCGACCCAATCACCAAAGTAAGCAATAAACGCTAATATATATTAACGCTGGTTGGGAAGTACTTTAAGAAAAGGCAAAGGCTTTGTATTTGTAGGATATTAACCGACTTTTGCTCTTTGTTTGGCCTGTTCTCTTGCTTGTGATTTTATTGAAATTTGTTGATATAATCTAGCCTCCTCATTTTCAAAATCAGTTATAGAGATTGCTAGAGCATAATTTCAATTTCTTTAACTTGGTCAGATGCCCACAGTTAGTCTGGTCTCGTTACTACTACAATCCACCAACACCGCTTTGTAGCGACCTCTAAACCGTGCACCATCTGTATTATGTGTTCTATTAAAATATTGCGTATAGAGACCATTAATATGTTTCATGGCTCTGCCCATGTTTGCATCAGGAGTTTTATTTGTAGATGGTAATAATTGGTTATTAAATAATACGAATGCACTTCAATATAAAACGAAAGCTTACTTGCTCAATGTAGTAAAAAAATGCTTAAAATCGTCATCACTCAAAAAGGTGTTTTCACGCCCTCTTCCGCGATTCATCACATGATAAAACACATTTTCACACTCTATTCGTAGTGGTCTAGACATAATAAACTCACAATAAACTATAAATCTAGATCATTGATGTATGAAGGTAAGATTTAACCCTGCCGAATCGCTAAAAAGCAGTTAACACCCTCTTTGCTTTATATTAATGACCTTTGCTCAAAGTCATTTACTTCGCGCCCAGCTTCATCTTTCGCTTTATCTATACATCTTAATTTTTAACTATTGTATTTTATATAAGCTTGTTTATCATATGAGGTCTATTTACAAAGGCATGTGAATATTAAAGTTTGCAAGGGAATCATATAGCCCCCCACAAAAAATTCACAGCCTATTTTTAAGGCTTCTTGTTTATGTCATTTTTAACAACACTTAAAAAGTTTGGTAATAATATTGGTGCTTACAAAGTGCACTTGTGCCCGGAGGTAAAAGGCCAAGCTAATGAAAAAGGCAAACCTTTGTCGAATGTAAAAATAGAGAGGGTATTGAATTTTTCTGATGGTAAAAGTGTTGAAGATTTCACTTACACGGATAAGAATGGAAGCTTCTCATTACCTGAAATTAATATCCGTTCTAATCAACCAGCAGTCCCACTTGCTGAGATTTTCACCTCTCAAGCTATTTATTTATCCTACAATAATGAAGAATATTGCCTTTGGGGTTCTAGATTATCAGGCGTTAAATATCGCGAGGAATATGCAAGAAAGTTAAGGCAATTAATAGCCGACATCTCTAATGGAAAGATCCTTTTTAAATTTCAGAATAAGAAAACAGAAGGCTATAAATTTGAGGCTTTAAGTATTTGTCGTTGGTCTGATGATTTTGAAGTAGTGGAGCAAAATGCTTATTTTGACCTTTCAGAAATTGAAACGGATAATAATTAATAAATCAAAAACTAAATTATAAGGAAATATTAATGAATGTTTTAAGCCCTGCAATAGCTGCTAATTTTGCAGCTATCTCATACGAAAGCCTTGACAGAAGAGGCTTGAGAGCTAATCCATATTTTGAAAGAATTAGCTCTTTATTTTCATTCGAATCAGAATCTATAAAAGGTGTAAGTGGTTCTATTCTCGAACGAGTTTTTAACCACTCGACCAATTTTGGCTGCATTGCAAAGGGTAAGAAAGGAGCATATGAAGATGATTATGTTTTAGCTTTACGAGGCACGGCTAAAGTTCGTGATGTTGTTACTGATTTACATTGTGGTTTAAGTACTTGTAGTAATAATCAACCTGTACATGCAGGCTTTAACCATACATTTAACTCTTTCAAAAATCAGTTAGAACTATACTTTATACAAAGCACTAAGAAAAAATTAAACATTCATGTTGTAGGTCATAGTTTAGGTGGGGCTTTAGCAAACTTAGCTGCTAACTGGCTAAAGCAACGTTTCGGTGCCAATGTAAAATTATATACTTTTGGTGCGCCGCGGGTTGGTTATAATAGCTTTGCTGTAAAAACAGAGTCCGCAACAGATAACAACATCTATCGTTGCGTACATGCCGCAGACCCAGTCCCTTTAGTGCCTGTGTGGCCATTTATGCATACTGAGCAAGAGTATATTTTACACGGTGCTGCCACTATTACTCCAAAAGCACATAGTATGACTAATGAGACGCCAGGATATTTACATACAGCAAGCAACTTCAAAAGTTATTCTGCTATCAACAAAGGAATGGAAAAACGAATTCAAGAAGAGGTAAGGCTTGATTATGATAGAAGGCTCGAATGTAGCCGCACGTCTAAGTGGGCTAGAAAAATTGGTGCAGCTTTAATAACTCATTTACGTGATACTGGTAAGTTATATGCGATACAAAATCATTTTTCGAACGCTCTCACAGTGTACGATCAGATAGCTAAAGCATTAGCTGATAGCATTGACTTCTCAAAAAACTGTACCAAAGATGTAAAAGGGATTTTAGGGCATATACTAACATTTTGTGGCTATCCATTTAAGGTAATTTCTTTTACTTACGCTTCGATTAGACATATTTTACAATTAATGCTTAAAAATATTTTCGCACTTGCGGGTGAAGCGATAGCATTAGCAAAACCTTCCTAAAATGAAATTATACAAAAAACCGCCAAATGGCGGTTTTTTATTAACAAGTAAAGCTGTTAGTGTTATATGAACAAAAGCCAACAGGGTTAAATCTTGACTTCATACATCATAATTTCTCACTGCCCAGTTATCACTCTTTGTTGAAATTCTAACGAGTACAGCAAACAGATAGCCAAAAACTAATGGCTTATCTTAATTTTTAAACACAAAAAAGCCCGCAGTGTTAACTGCGGGCTTTTTATTGAATGAGTGAGTCAGCCTATAAGCCGGGTTTTGTCCTTTCCGAAGAAAGTGATAATCATTCGTCTAGGCCATAAATCGCTCTATGGCTCAAGCAACCTACCCGGTTCCAACGTGGGCCACGCCATAAGGAACCCTATTTGGTCTTGCTCCGAGTGGAGTTTACCTTGCAACCGACTATTACTAGCGGCCCGGTGCGCTCTTACCGCACCCTTTCACCCTTACCAACCCGAAGATTGGCGGNCCCCCCAGCCGTTAGCTGGCACTCTGCCCTATGGAGCCCGGACTTTCCTCCCCCTGATCATTTTCGTCACAGGCAGCGATCATCTTGGCTGACTCGGCGCGCAGTATACATGAGGCTAATACCAAGCGCAGTAAAATTTACTCTTTTTCTTCAATAATTGTTTTGTATAAAGCGTTTTTCTTCATTCCAAAGTATTCAGCAACCACACCACAGGCCTTTTTCATTGGCATTTCACTCTCAAGCAGTGCCAGCATTTTGCGCGCTTCTGGCGGAACATCGTCTATTTGCTTTGGTTTACCTGGAAGCATCAGTACTATTTCGCCGCGCTGCTTGGTAGGATCATCTGTTAAAAACTGTTTAAGCTCACTTACACTACCGTTAAAAAATGTTTCAAAGGTTTTGGTTAGCTCTTTAGCAAACACAACGTGTTGCTCATCACCAAGGGCTAGTGCTAAATCATCAAGGCTTGCCATAATACGGTGCGTACTTTCGTACATTATGCTGGTGATACCTGAGTTAACAGCTTCGGTAAAAAAATCTTGGCGAGCTTTGCTTTTAGCCGGCGTAAAACCAATAAACTGAAAACGGTCGGTTGGTAAGCCTGAACAACATACGGCTGTAATTGCAGCACATGCACCAGGTACGGGTGTAACATGAGCGCCTTGTTCGCGGCATAAGTTTACAACTGCATAACCTGGGTCACTAATAAGCGGTGTACCAGCATCCGATACTAAAGCAATATTTAAACCTTGATTTAGTTGATCGATAATTTGCTGTGCTTTTTGTTTCTCATTGTGGTCGTGTAATGCAAACGTTTTTGCCTTAATTCCAAAGTGGCTAAGTAGCTTGCCGGTATGGCGAGTGTCTTCAGCAGCTATTAAGTCAACTTGCGATAATGTCGCAATGGCACGGTGACTTAAGTCGTCATAATTGCCAATTGGGGTGGCAACAATGTAAAGAGTGCCAATTTTCTGTGAATTCTCCTCATTTAACATTGAGGTCTCCTGCGTCAGTCAGTAATATAAGCAAATCGCGTTAACGTATTGGGAAATCATTTGTGCGACTTAAACTAGTTAGTCTATTAATTATATTGTCAGGGTTATCGGCGTGTAGCACAACCGAAAAACCAACTAAAAACAGCGATAACGTAAGTAACCGCTCTAATGCACTTCAAAATCAGGCGACCAGTGCGCAATCTATCTACCAATTGGCGCAAAACCGCCAAGGTGCCGATAAAATACAATTACTTTATAGTGCACGTGATGCTGCAATTAGTGAGCAAAACTGGCCTTTATTAGAGACAATTGGAAATGAGCTTGAATTAACAGCAAGTGTTGATCAAATTCAAAACCGTCTTTATATTGCATTTGCACAAAAACAACAGAATAAAAATGATCAAGCCTTAGTGATTTTACAATCGCTAGACGGACAACTTACTCAACCTGAACATTTTGCATGGCATCAGTTTTTAACTGCCACTATTTACGCATCACAAAATTTTCCTAAAAAAGCAGCGCCCTACTTTTTTAGAGCCTCTGAAACAGCAGCAAAAAATAACATTGAAATCCCTCAACTGAATCAAAATCTGTGGGATAACTTAAAACAACTCTCTTCATATGCGCTTGAGCGCTTTAACCGTGGTTCGGTTATTCAGCAAGGCTGGACTAACCTAGCGTTATATCATCAAGTATATGCAGGCAGCGGTGTAGAATTAGATCAAGCAATCAATAATTGGCGAAGACGCTATATTGGGCACCCAGCTTTTACTGTTTTACCTAAACAAGATGAAATGCTTACTGAGTTTGCACCTCTAAATATAGAACGCTTAGTTGTATTGTTTCCACAGTCAGGACCTAACGAACGCTTAGGTGATGCTCTAAAAGCCGGCGTGTTAGCAGCACTTGATACTCAAAATATCAACGACACTATTTTTATTGATGAAAACTTAAGTACAGAAGAAATTACAGCACAGCTTGAAGAAATAAAGCCTGACTTTGTAATTGGCCCACTACTTAAAGCAAATATAGATAAACTAGCTAATGCGCAAACGCTTATCGATACGCCAGTACTACATTTGAACACCTTTGACGGTGAACGAATTTCACTTCAACATTATTACTTTGCACTAAATCCTGAGCACGAAGTAGAACAAGCCCTAGAGCACTTTTTAGCAATGGGTTACCAAAAGCCGATGCTACTAGCGCCTAATAACGCTAACGGACAACGTCTTGTTGATTATTTTAACTTACAGTGGCAACGCTATAGCGAAACTAAGCCGCAAATAGGCTTTTATAACGATAAAAAAGATATGCCAAATACGATTACAAGCTTGCTGGAAGTAGATAAATCAAAAGAGCGCATAAAAACGGTTAAGGCATTATTTAGACAAGAAGTAGAAAATGAAACGCGCTCACGCAGTGATATTGATGTTATTTATATTTTAGGTGATGCAATAGAAACACGCTTAATTAAACCTTATCTTGATGTAAACGTAAGTACTTTTGCAGATCGCATTCCACTTTACGCCAGCTCTAAAAGCCACAGTAAACAAATTGATAGTACTGACAAAGGCGACTTAGACGGCCTATACTTCACTGAATTGCCGTGGATGCTCGATTCGCAAATTAAACAACATAATTTACGCCAGCAGTATGATTCGTTATGGCCAGAACAAGTAGATATTAGCCAACGCTTATTTGCAATGGCATACGATGCAGTATCTGTATTACCAGATATTAGGCAGTTAAGCGTAATGCCAGGTAATCAATACAGTGGCCTAAGCGGTAAATTATCAGTTAATACAAGCGGTCATATAGAACGTATGCTCGACTGGGCTCAATATACAAATCGTCGTATTAAATCTGTGCAATTAAAAACGCAGCGTCCTGTGCCATTGTTTATGCAATCAGCAAGTGAGATGCAAACTATAAATTAAACTTAATTAAGTTGAGGGGGCGACATGTCGTGGTTTAAGGAGCTGTGGCACAATAGTCGCGAAAAAGGCCAGTATTATGAGCTTGAAGCGCAAAAATACTTAGTTACTCAAGGGTTAACGCCTATTGAACGCAATTATTACTGCCCCTTTGGTGAGCTTGATGTCATTATGAAAGAAGGTAACACCCTTGTATTTGTTGAGGTTAAGTTTCGTAAAAACAATGCTCGTGGCGGCGCAAACTATGCGCTTAGCCCACAAAAGCAAGCTCGATTAAAACGTAGTATTTATCATTACTTAGCAGCTAAAAATTTGACTAACCAAGCGCTAAGAATTGATTATGTAGCCATTACAGGAGAAGCATCTCCTAATATTAATTGGCTGAAAAATGTATTTTAAACACAAATACAAAGATAAATTATTGGTAGGCTATGCAAGATACAATTAAAGAAATTTTTACAGAGAGTATTCAAGTTCAAATCGCTGCGGGTGAAGTACTACCGAGTGCGCTTGAGTCAGCTGCATTTACTATTGCACAAAGTCTGATCAACGGAAATAAACTCATTTGCTGCGGTACTGCAAATTGCCACATGCTCGCCCAGCATATGGCCGGTGTATTGGTCAATCATTATGAAACCGAACGTCCTTGCTTACCTGCAATTGCTCTATCGCAAGAAAACGTTAACCTTGGACAGAGTACTCAGGTAGACGATCACGATACATTTGCTCGTCAAGTCCGTGCTTTTGCCCAGCAAGGCGATTTATTGTTGGTACTGGCTATAAACGGTAACGAAAAGCATGTTATTTCTGCCGTTGAAGCTGCACTAACTAAAGATATGAAGGTCATAGTTATGGTTGGTGATGATGGTGGTGAGTTGGTAGGCCTACTTGGTCCTAACGATGTTGAAATTAGATCTCCATCTAAACGCCCTAGCCGCATTATCGAATCCCATTTAGTTAACTTACATTGTTTAAGCGAACTTGTTGATTTAACGCTTTTCCCTCAGGATGAAAATTATGTTTAAACGCTCTCTTATTGTTTTAGGTACTGTTGTATTACTTCAAGGCTGCGCAGCAGCTGTTGTTGCAGGTACAGCCAGTGCAGTAACTGCAGCGAACNCCGCCGTACCATTGGTTCACAAATTGATGATAACAATATTGAAATAAAAGCCAGTATTGCACTTAGTGAAGTAGAACGTCTTGAAAAGTTCGCTAATATAAGCGCTGTAAGCGTTAATGGTATTGTTTTACTTGTTGGCCAAGTAGCAAATGAAGAAATGAGAAACGAAGCGCAGCGCACCATTGAAGGCGTTTCAGGCATTCGTAAAATACATAACCAAATTCGTATTGGTTCAAATATTGGCATTACTACACAAACTCACGACTCTTGGCTTACTTCTAAAGTAAAAGGCCAGCTTCTAACAGCAAAAGACATTAGTAGTAATAATATTAAAGTGGTTACAGAAAACGCTGAAGTATTTTTAATGGGTTTAGTATCTGACTCTGAGTCAACTCAAGCTGTAAATATTGCCCGTAATGTATCTGGCGTAGAGCGCGTAGTTAAAGTGTTTGAATACCTATAAATACAAAATACAGACATAAAAAAACCGCTAATTAGCGGTTTTTTTGGCATTTACTTATTATTTAATAACGCGTAAATGAGAGCCTTTTTTCTTCTCAGGCTTTTCTGGTGATGTTTCATCGGTAAACTCAACTGATGACTCAACACTTTCAAGCTCTGGCACAAAATCGTCTTCGTCCTCTAAAAACTCATCTGCGGTAAAGACTGTTCCTTCGCCATTTTCACGCGCGTATATTGCAAGCACAGCACCTAGAGGTACATACACTTGCATTGGCTGACCACCAAAGCGCGCATTGAAGCTAAGTTGGGTTAAGTCTAACGAAAACTGTGTGACCGCTGATGGACTTATGTTTAAAACAATTTGTCCGTCTTGAACAAATTGTGTTGGCACTTGTACATTTGCAAATCCAGCGTCTACCACTAAATGCGGTGTACACTCGTTATCGACTATCCAATCAAAAAAAGCACGTAATAAATAAGGACGATTAGGCGTCATTATAAACGGATCTCACGCTCAGCTTCAGTTAAAGAGGCTTGGAATGACTCACGTTCAAATAAACGGATCATGTACTCTTTAAGCTCTTTAGAACCTGCACCATTAAGCTCAATACCAAACTCTGGTAAACGCCACAATAGTGGAGCTAAATAACAATCTACTAAGCTAAACTCTTCACTCATAAAGTAAGGTGCTTCGCTAAAAATAGGTGCTACAGCAAGTAATGCTTCTGTTAGCTCTTTACGAGCTTGGGCCGCATCTGATGTGTTGTTACTGATTTTGTCAGCTAGGCTGTACCAGTCAGTATCAATACGATGCATCATTAAACGGCTACGACCACGCATTACCGGGTAAACAGGCATTAGTGGAGGATGAGGAAAACGTTCATCAAGGTATTCCATGATGATGTTTGCCTGATATAAACCAAGCTCACGGTCAATCAGTGTTGGCACTGTACCGTAAGGGTTAATTTCGTGAAGTGCTTCTGGCAAGTTATCTTTTTCAGCCAAATGAATATCTACACTTACACCTTTTTCCGCAAGTACAATACGTACTTGGTGGCTATACATACAGTTAGCACCAGAAAAAAGGGTCATTACAGGGCGCTTATTGGCAGCTACGGCCATGCCTATACCTCCATTAAATAACTAAAACAGCAAAAGGGGCTTAAGCCCCTATTGCAAAATTACCTTTAAAAATGTTCAACCTAATGAACATCTCTCCAGTATTCTTTCTTAAGCATAAATGCCAAGATAAACAGGATGATTAAAAATCCTATTACCTTAATACCTAGCGCTTCCGATTCAAGACGTGAAGGTTCACCCACGTATTCAAGGAAGTTCGTTAAATCACGAGCAGCTTGGTCGTATTCATCTACACTTAATTCACCCGTACCATCTGTTTCAGTAGCAATAACTTTGGTCACTGTGTGTCCATGTTCTTCTACTTCTTTAGTAATAGGCGTTGGTAAACCTTGTAGTTCTTGAAGAACATGAGGCATACCTACTAATGGGAAAACAATATTGTTAACCCCAAACGGGCGAGATTCATCTTTATAAAACGATTTTAAGTACGTGTAAATATAATCTGGTGATTTTACACGCGCAATTAGAGTTAAATCCGGCGGAGCCGCACCAAACCATTTTGCTGCATCGTCTTTTGTAATCGCGTTAGTAATATGGCTACCTACTTTAGAACCGTCAAAAATCAACTGTTCTAAACCAACTTCTGTTGGGATACCTATATCACGAAAAGTGCGTTCATAACGTTGATACTGCATTTGGTGACAACCAAGACAGTAGTTCATGAACAACTTTGCACCGCGCTGTAAAGATGCTTGATCAGTAAGGTCGTTATTCGCCTCCATTAAAGGAACCGACGGACCCGCTGCCATAACCATGTTAGGTAACAAGTTTACTGATAAAGCAAATAAACCAATAAGTAGCTTCTTCATCATTTCGTTAACCTCTCTGGCAATGGCTTAGTTTTTTCGTTCTTACTGTATACAAATAACAGTACGAAGAACATAAAGTAAGTCACAGTACAGATTTGAGAAATAATCGTTTTCAGATCAGTTTGAGGAGTTGCACCCACCCAACCTAAAAGAACGAAAGTTACAACAAAACCTGCAATGTTCCATTTATGGAAACCACAACGGTAACGAACCGATTTAACTCTACCACGGTCTACCCAAGGTAGTAACGCAAGTACCACAATTGATGCACCCATCGCCGCAACACCGATTAACTTATCAGGGATTGCACGTAAGATTGCATAGAATGGCGTAAAGTACCAAACCGGGAAAATATGCTCAGGTGTTTTAAGTGGGTTAGCTGCCTCGAAGTTAGGACCTTCTAAAAAGAAGCCATTCATCGCAGGCATAAAGAACACAACCCAACAAAACAATATTAAGAAACCAACCACACCCACAATATCTTTAACTGTGTAGTAAGGGTGGAACGGTATCGCATCAACAATATCTTTCTTGTCAGTGTAATACTCGTGAAATTTAAATTTAGGCTTATCTTCTTCAGCTACAGAGCCTTTCTTACGTTTAATCTCAATACCTTCAGGGTTGTTTGAACCCACTTCGTGTAGAGCAACAATGTGTAAGAAAACTAAGATTACAATAACCAGTGGTAGTGCAATTACATGTAATGCAAAGAAGCGGTTAAGCGTTGCACCAGATATAACGTAGTCACCACGTATCCAAAGTGTTAAGTCATCACCAATAACCGGAATAGCCCCGAATAAAGAGATGATTACCTGTGCGCCCCAGAATGACATTTGTCCCCATGGTAATAAATACCCCATGAATGCTTCAGCCATTAGCGCTAAGAAAATAAACATACCAAATAACCACAGTAACTCACGTGGTTTTTGATAAGAACCGTAGATCATGCCACGGAACATATGCATATATACAACGATGAAAAACGCCGATGCACCTGTTGAGTGCAAATAACGTAATAACCAGCCATATTCTACATCACGCATGATGTACTCTACCGAGGCGAATGCGCCCTCAGCAGATGGAACAAAGTTCATCGTTAACCAAATACCTGTAAGGATTTGGTTTACTAGTACTAACATGGCTAGAGAGCCAAAAAAGTACCAGAAGTTAAAGTTTTTAGGTGCTGGATACTGTGCAATGTGCATGTTCCAAACACGTGTCATTGGGATTCGGTCGTCTATCCAACCAATAATCTTACCAAACATTAGGCTACCCCTCTTTCTTCGCCCACTAAAATAGTGGTTTCATCTAGAAAAGTATAAGGTGGTATTTCTAAGTTTAATGGTGCAGGTACCGATTGAAATACACGGCCAGCCATATCAAATTTAGAACCGTGGCACGGGCAGTAGAAACCGTCATCAGTCCCTTCTACTTTTTCACCAAAGTTACCTTGTAAAAAGCCTGGCGAACATCCTAAATGCGTACAAATACCTACAGCCAGAAAGATTTCTGGACGTAATGAACGGTAATCATTTGTTGATGATTCTAATTGTTGTGGCTCTTGCGATTGTGGATCACGAAGTTGACCTTCATGTTCTTTCATCTGCTCAAGCATTTTTGGGGTACGTGATACAACCCATACAGGTTTACCACGCCACTCGACACGTATTAATTGTCCCGGTTCAAGTTTGCTGATATCTACTTCTACAGGCGCACCCGCAGATTTAGCTCGCTCACTTGGATTCCAAGACGCAATAAAAGGAACAGCAGCCCCAGCCGCACCAACACCACCTACAACAGAGGTAGCTATGGTTAAAAAGCGACGTCGGCCATTGTCTACAGGCGCATTGCTCATCCACTTATCTCCACTATGATTCTCAACACTTGCTATATTGAGAACATCAGTTACAGCAGGTTAATTATTCGAAATTTTTAAAATAGAAGCGATCATAATTAAAACCCTTGATTAAAACAAGGTTATTCAAAGCCCCATGCTCGAATAAACCTGACTTGATCAAAAATTTGATTAAGCTAGCTCGAGAATAAAGCCGAACGACTATAATAACGCTTCTGTAAAAACAATATACTGACCAAGATCAACATCACTAAGAGGAAACAGTAAAAACTGTACATAGTGTTGTTAAACCGCTCATTTTACTTACCGGACAATTGTAGCAAAAAATTCCACCAATTAACTGATGGATTTAAACTAATTACGATAATTATTTAACTTTTTTGCAGCTATCTGAGTATTTTTTAACTTTCGTTCGATTAATACGCAGTTATTAATAAATTTGATCATCATTAATTGCTGCAATCACCTTGTATGGCAGTCGCAATAAACAAATTTATAGTAAATTGAAAATGTAAACATTTTGATTTGAAAACAAAAAACCCAGCATAAGCTGGGTTTTTGAATTCTTGATAACGTATAGATTAACGTTTTGAGAACTGTGGACGCTTACGCGCTTTCTTAAGACCCACTTTCTTACGTTCAACTTTACGTGCATCACGTGTAACAAAACCTGCTTTACGAAGTTGTGGACGTAATGATTCGTCAAACTCCATAAGTGCACGAGTGATACCGTGACGGATAGCACCAGCTTGACCAGTTGTACCACCACCGGCAACGGTGATGTAAAGGTCAAATTTTTCAGTCATATCAACTAGCTCAAGAGCTTGATGAACAACCATGCGTGCTGTTTCGCGACCAAAATACTCTTCAAGAGAGCGTTTGTTGATTACGATGTTACCAGTGCCTGGGCGTAAGAATACGCGAGCACTTGAACTTTTACGACGACCTGTACCGTAGTATTGATTTGCCATGATGGTGCTCCTTAAATGTCTAGAACCTGAGGCTGTTGTGCAGCATGGTTGTGCTCAGTACCTGTGTAAACTTTAAGTTTACGGTACATAGCGCGGCCTAAAGGACCACGTGGCAACATGCCCTTAACAGCCTTCTCGATGATCATTTCAGGCTTTGCAGCTTGAAGTTTATCAAAAGTAGTAGACTTAAGACCACCTGGAAAACCAGAGTGTGAATAGTACACTTTGTTTTTGAATTTGTTACCAGTTACAGTAACTTTTTCAGCGTTGATAACGATGATGTAATCACCAGTATCTACGTGCGGTGTATATTCAACTTTATGCTTACCGCGTAGGCGATGAGCGATTTCAGTAGCGATGCGACCTAAAGTTTTACCTTCAGCGTCAACTACGTACCAGTCACGTTTTACTGTTTCTGGTTTAGCAACAAACGTTTTCATTTATAAAAATCCAATGTTTTTCAATTAAAACCACAAGTAGTTAATATTAACTACTGCTCTAAGTTTGCTATAACCCCTTCGAGTTTTAGACTTTTGCGCCGCTCACAAGTGGCTAGACTATATGAGGGCATAGAACGCAACGTGGCAGACGCGGGAGTATACCAGCACTTAAAACACATTGCTACTCGCCGGTTGTTTTTTCCACAAGAAATTTCATAAATAAGAAGTACTATATACATACCTCCTATTTTTAATAGCTAACCTATTACACTTTTGCCTACTTTTTTAGACCAAATGCTCTCTAGCTAAATACTCTAAAGATTGCATTTCTTGCAAACGGCTTATACAGCGCTTAAATTCAAAGTTTAAATTACCTTGAGTATAAAGTTCGGTAATAGGTTTTTCAGCCGATATAATTAAAGTTACGTGACGCTCATAAAATTCATCCACTAAAGCAATAAAACGTCTAGCGGCATCATCATTAGTCTGCCCAAGTTGTTTTACGTTAGAAATAATAACCGTATTATATAGGCGGCTAATTTCCATGTAATCGACTTGACTACGAGGCGTTTCGCATAATTCACTAAACTCAAACATCACAACGCATTTAGCTACTTTTCGCGTTTTGATTTTTCGCCCTTCTATTTCTATCGGCTCATCTAATTGTCCAGGCTCTGACGATAGCTTATCGAAGTATTCAAATAGGTTTTTATCTGCATCTTCATCTAACGGACTATGAAAAATTTCGGCTTGCTCTAAGGTACGTAATCGATAATCAATACCTGAATCTACATTAACTATCTCTGTATTAAGCTTAACCAGTTCTATAGCAGGAACAAAGCGTGCACGCTGCAGGCCATTTCTGTAAAGCTCATCAGGCACTATATTAGAGGTAGCAACAAGTACTATACCCCGTGCAAATAGCGCTTCCATTAATCCACCTAGCAGCATGGCATCGGTAATGTCTTGAACAAAAAACTCATCAAAGCATATTATGTCTGTTTCTGCTTTGAAAATGTCGGCTATTTTTTCTAATGGGTTAGCCGTATTGTTTAGTTTTTTAAGCTCATTATGCACTCGGTGCATAAACCGATGAAAATGCACGCGCATTTTACGAGTGCCCGGTAGTGATTCGTAAAAAGTGTCAACTAAATAAGTTTTACCACGCCCTACTCCACCCCAAAAGTACAAACCTTTTATAGGCGCTGGTTCATCTTTGCTGAATAACTTAGCAAAAAAACCTTTTGGTGCAGGCTTTGCCTGAGTTAAGTCATCGTACAGACGTTGTAAATGGCGCACAGCATTTTCTTGTGCTGCGTCGTGTACAAAGTCATCTCGCTTCAAGTCTTGTTGGTATGTTTGCCAAGGAGTCATATCTATTTACAGTTAAAACACAGTTTAATTTGCAAAGTATATTAACACGCATCATAACTCGGGGTATATTACACTTAGTATGATTTATAATTGAATCAAGCATTCGTTAGTTATTTTCCCAAAGGGGTAGTTTTTATGGGCACAGTTATGTGGGTAGGTTTGGTTGTTATTGTTGCTGTAGTAGCATTTTTTATTGGTGCATTTGTTACTAAAAAACAGTTCAAACAAGATGAATTAAAAGAACAGGCTGAGCAAGCTGAAAACGCATTAGAGCAGTATCGCCAAGATGTCGCTGATCATTTAGCAAATACGGGTAAGCTCGTAAATAAACTGAAAGAAAACTATGACCAATTGCTTAGTCACGTTGAAGAAACAAACCAGGTTCTTCTAGAAGATAGAAATAAAGCACCAGCGGAACCATTCTTTTCTAAAGAAACTACTGAGCAATTACAGGCGTCTTTAAAAGAACGTCGTGCAGATCGCTCTTCAGCCGCAGCGCAACCCGCTGATTATGTATCGGGTGAATCTGGTTTATTTGCAGGTCAAAATAAAGTTTCAGAACATTCTAAAGCATCTTGATGAACTTTTTTTAGACCCCATAGTCTTTAGATATAACAGCTTTGTTGTTTTATCTTAACAAACCAAAAAGGGCTGCTGTAAAGTAGCCCTTTTTGGTTTTTGCTTTACCTTAAGTGGAGTTATCCCTGACTATGAAAATGAAATTATCACTTATCAGCGCAGCTATTCTATCTACAAGCTTATTAATGAGTCCTGTAGCGTCTTATGCAAAAATGCCAATTGCAGTAAATGGTCAACAACTACCTACTCTTGCTCCCATGCTAGAGCAAATATCTCCTGGTGTTGTAAGTATCCAAGTTTCAGGCTCTAAAGAAGTACGCCGCCGTGCAGATCCACTCGAATACTTTTTTGGACAACAGCAGCCCCGCAGCCAAAAACGCCAATTTAGTGGTTTAGGCTCAGGGGTAATTATTAATGCCGATGAAGGCTATGTGGTAACTAATAATCATGTTATTCAAGATGCTGAAAAAATGGTAGTTACCCTTGAAGATGGCCGTGAATTTGAAGCAACTAAGATTGGTACTGATACTGAGTCTGATATCGCTCTTTTACAAATAGACGCCGATGACTTAACTGAAATAAAACTCGCAAACTCAGATAGTTTACGAGTGGGCGACTTTGCGGTCGCGATTGGTAATCCATTTGGACTTAGCCATACAGTAACATCAGGTATTGTTAGTGCACTTGGCCGTAGTGGTTTAAACATTGAAGGTTACGAAGATTTCATTCAAACCGATGCAGCTATTAACCAAGGTAACTCTGGCGGTGCATTAGTTAACTTAAATGGTGAGTTGATTGGTATTAATACTGCTATTTTAGGTGCTTCTGGCGGCAACGTGGGTATTGGTTTTGCCATTCCATCTAATATGATGAAAAATCTAGTTGATCAAATTATTGAACATGGTGAAGTACGTCGAGGCTCGCTAGGTATTTCTGGTCGCCCACTTGATGCAGGACTTGCAAAAGCACAGCAACTTGATGTCAAACAAGGTGCTTATGTAATGCAAGTAATGGACGACACTGCCGCAAGTAAAGCAGGTATTGAAGCTGGTGATGTCATTGTTAGCATTAACGGTGGCGATATTAGTGGGTTCCACGAACTACGCAGCAAAATAGCTACGCTCGGTGAAGGCCGCGAGATAAAATTAGGCATTTACCGCGATGGTAAAATTAAAACAGTAAAAGTAACCCTTGATGGTGCATCTGGTGTTACAGCGACAGGCGAAGAACTACACCCCGCATTCCAAGGCGCGACGCTTGAAAACGTGCAAAAAAATAGCAATAAAGGTGTTGAGATTACTTCTGTAGATCCTCGCTCACCTTCTGCCCGTGTTGGCCTTGAAGAGGGTGATATTATTATGCAAGTGAATCGTCAGCGAGTTGAAACGATTCGCGACATGAATAAAATCATAGATAGTACAAAAGGTAATATAGTACTTGGCGTGCAGCGTGGTCGTGAGTCCATATTTATTTTAATTCAGTAATAAATCACACTATTAATGTAATAAAAATAACAGTGGCACTTGCCGCTGTTATTTTTTTTATGTCATCATAAAGAGATTGCTCACTTACATAATAAGAAAATCGTGCTGAAACTAATAAAATTTATTCTTCCCCCTTTATTTGCAGGCCTAAGTATTGCTTTTTTAGTGGTTTTTTTCAGCCCTAATATGCGAGCGGCCTTACTTCCAAATGTTCCCCTACCAAGCGCTATGAGTGCGGGTCACCTGAGTTTTTCTGATGCAGTTAAACGAGCAGCTCCTTCTGTGGTTACTATTTTTTCAGAAAGCATTTCCAAAGAACCCCGTTATAAAAGAAAAAACACAGTACAAGAGCTAGGCTCTGGCGTCATCATGTCGCAAGACGGTTATATTCTTACTAACTACCATGTTGTTAATAACGCAGATCAAATTATGGTTATTCTAACCGATGGTCGACGCTTTTTTGATGTGCAGCTAATTGGTTTTGATACCATTACTGATTTAGCCTTACTTAAAATAAATGCAGATCACCTTCCGGTCATTCCTGTCGATGATAGCTATGTATCGAGCGTAGGCGATGTGGTACTTGCTATAGGTAACCCGCTTAATTTAGGTCAAACAATCACGCAAGGCATCATTAGCGCAACGGGTAAGCAAAAGATTACAGACAGTCCGTACAATAACTTATTACAAATGGATGCGGCTATTAACGTGGGCAACTCTGGCGGCGCATTAGTTAACTCCAATGGTGATTTAGTCGGTATTACCTCTGCGCAGTTTAAAACGCGTGAGAATCTGAATATTCAAGGAATATTCTTTGCGGTGCCTTACTCGCTTGCTAAAAAAGTAATGGGAAAACTCATTCGTCATGGTCGTGTTGTACGTGGCTATCTAGGCTTCGAAGGCACAGCAGTAGATAGTACCGGTAAAGAAGTCAACGACAGCCTAACTCCCGTTACGGGCATGCGAATTACTAATTTAGACCCTTTGGGTCCAGCATGGCAAGCGGGCATTGAAGAGCAAGATATCGTTATTAAAATTGCAGGCCTTTCGGTAGCAAACCCACAAAAAGTGCTGGAAGAAATAGGTAATACAGAGCCCGGTAAAGAAATAGAGTTTGAGCTTTACAGAGATGGGAAAATAGAAAAAATCATGGTGGTGGTAGCTGAGCTTGAAACAAAGCTTTAATAAAGAATAATACCAACCTGCATAAATCGTCAATAAAAAGGCCGGATAGCAATTCGCATATCCGACCTTTTTTTTCAAAATAGTGTAATTAGTTAAGTATCTACTTAGCTACTTCTACGTTTAATATTTGCACCTAACGCACTTAACTTATCTTCAATGCGCTGATAACCTCTATCAACGTGATAAATACGATCAACGACCGTTTCACCTTGAGCCACTATACCCGTCAAAATTAAACTAGCTGAAGCGCGTAGATCGGTTGCCATCACTTGCGCACCCGTTAAGCTTTCAGTCTCACCACAAATTGCGGTATGTCCTTCTAAACGAATATTAGCGCCCATACGCTGTAACTCTGGTACATGCATGAAACGGTTTTCAAAAATCGTTTCTGTAATAGTCGCACTACCATTTGCTACTACATTCAATGCTGTAAACTGAGCTTGCATATCCGTAGGAAAACCTGGGTGTGGGGCTGTTTTAATATTAACGGCTCTTAGTTCTCGGCCGCGCATATCAAGATAAATACTGTCGTTATTCACCTCTAGGTGTGCATTGGTTGCGCGTAATTTTTCAATTACAGGCTCAAGGGAGTGAAAGTCAGTGTTTTTACAAAGTACTTCACCGCCAGCCATTGCTGCAGCGACTAAAAATGTACCAGTCTCAATTCTATCTGGTAAAATACTGTGCTCGCATCCTGCTAAACGCTCAACGCCTTCAACTTCAATGCGGCTGGTTCCTGCACCTGTGATTTTAGCGCCCATTGCAATTAAGCAATTAGCTAAATCAATTATTTCGGGCTCGCGAGCAGCATTATCAAGTATGGTTTTGCCATCAGCAAGAGCAGCTGCCATCAAGAGGTTTTCAGTAGCGCCTACGCTTACCATTTCCATAAAGATTTCAGCGCCTTTTAAGCGCCCGTTTACCTTGGCATTAATATAACCATTTTCAACGTTAATTACCGCGCCCATGCGCTCTAAACCTTGAATATGTATATCAACAGGACGAGCACCAATAGCACACCCTCCAGGTAAAGACACTTGAGCTTCACCAAAACGTGCGACTAAAGGGCCTAATGCAAGTACAGAGGCACGCATTTGCTTAACTAAGTCGTATGGCGCTAATGTTTTATTAACCGTTGCGCCGTCAATCACTAGCGTATCGCCGTGCCAATTAACATCAGCACCTAGAGTTTTTAATAAGGCTTCAGTGGTCACTATATCGCGAAGGCGCGGTACATTAGTAAATGTACTTTTTCCATCAGCTAATAATGAAGCAAACAAAATAGGAAGTGCGGCATTTTTAGCGCCAGAAATAGTCACTTCACCAGCAAGTGAAGTACCACCTTGAATTACAAATTGATCCATTAAGAGGCCCTATTTATTGCGGTAAAATAAATTTTTGTTCACGCTTCCACTCTACAGGAGTAAATGCACGAATAGATACTGCGTGAATTGTGCCATCTGAAATTGTATTCATTAATGGACCATAGACTAGCTGCTGCTTTTTAACTCGGCTTAAACCGTCAAAGCATTCGCCTACTGCAACAACTTCATAATGGCTACCATTGGCTTTTACATGTACTTCAGCTAATTGAAGTTCTTCGCGTAATAATGTTTCGACTTGGCTAGTTTCCATAACTCTCACTCAAATAGGGTTGTAACCTGACCCAATTGCATTAAATTTTGCAATTGCTCAGGTAGGTTTTGCAATTCAAGGCGAATGCCTTGCTGCTTTAATTCTGCAAAAGAGTGAATTAACCAAGCTAAGCCCGCTGTGTCAACCCTTGATACTCCACTTAGGTCGAAATAGATGATTTTATGCTTAGTTAATAACTTGTTGTTCAGAAGCTGCTCATCGCCAATTGAATTTCGAGTAAGCTCACCGCTTA
This sequence comes from Pseudoalteromonas sp. TAE56, assembly GCF_000497955.1. NCBI lineage: Bacteria > Pseudomonadati > Pseudomonadota > Gammaproteobacteria > Alteromonadales > Pseudoalteromonadaceae > Pseudoalteromonas > Pseudoalteromonas sp. TAE56. Next base: position 28,876 of record NZ_AUTN01000103.1, on the reverse strand, counting down.
CTCGAAAATGTTGTCCATCAACTTGGCTTATTGCCAATTTAGTCATTCGAGTTACTGCCTCTAAACTGAACTGGTAGCTGACTCTTTTGCTCTAAAAGGTTACTTACATTATCAATACCTTGCTGGCGCAAAATACCTTGTAGTTCACTTTGTTTTGCATCTAGTAAACTAATACCTTCAGCAATCATATCGTACGCGCGCCATTCACCGTCGCGGTCTTCACGTACTTTAAAATCGATTCTGATATCAGGTTTACCGTCTTCAATAATTTTAGTCTTAACAACAACTACGTCTTTGCCTTTAAATGCTTGCTCGGCACCAAACTCAACTTTTTGGTTTGTATATTGAGTGAATACACCAGCATAAGTTGCAACTAAGTACTCTCTAAATACACCAATAAAGCGTTGAATTTCTTTAATTGCTTTGGCTTTTTCAGCTTCGTCGGTAATTGCACGTACTTTAGATACCTCACTACCTAGTACGCGAAGTGCTGCATATTTGTAGTCGATATAAGGCATTAATTCTTCTTCAACGATTACGCGAAGATGCTCTTGATCTTTAACAATTAATGGCTGGTCTTTTTTAATACGTGCAAATGTATTATCGGCAACTTGGCGTACCATTTTATTTGGATCAACCAATTTAACATCTGCTGCACTTACGCTTTGAGTTAGCGTCATTGTGCCAATTGCTACAATAGCTAAAAACTTTTTCAACATAATAATTACTCACTACCTTGGTTGAATAAAAACTGCCCGATTAATTCTTCAAGTACAATGGCAGACTTAGTATCAGTAATTGAATCGCCATCACCTAGTGCTTTACTTTCCACACCAAACAAATCGTCAATTGCTTCATCTTGCTTGTTTTCAGTCACTGTTTCGCCTAAACAACGTTGTTTAGCTGAATCTGGAGAAATGACAGGGTGAATACCTAAGTACTGCTCACCTAAAATACCCGACGTTAAAATAGAGATTGAGCTTGTGTCTGAAAAACGACATAAATACTGTGCATCAATGGTCATGTTTACCACTGGTAAAAACTCTTGTGGGTGTACATAAATTGATTCAACACGACCAATTACAACACCACCTACTTTTACCGGTGCACGCGCTTTTAACGAGCCAATGTTTTCAAACTTGGCATTAAGCGTATATGTTTCGCCAGAGCCACTAATACCTGAATTGGCAACTTTAAGTGCAAGCATCGCAAACGCTAAAATGCCAAGTGCTACAAAAAAACCAACTAAAATTTCTAATTTCCGTGAATTCATTATCTATACCCTATTAGCTGGTAAACATTACCGCTGTCAAAATAAAGTCAAAACCTAAAACTGCTAATGACGAATGAACAACCGTTTCGGTGGTTGCTTTGCTGATCCCTTCGGAGGTCGGCACACAGTCATATCCTTTATAAAGCGCAATCCAGGTCACCACTATGGCGAATACAAAACTCTTAATAATACCGTTTAGTATGTCTTGCTGAAACGACACTTGTGATTGCATGATTGACCAAAAACTACCTGTATCAACTCCCAGCCAATCTACACCCACTAAATGAGCGCCTATGATTGCTACGGCTGAAAATATCAAGGCAAGCAATGGCATGCTTATAAAACCCGCCCAAAAGCGTGGTGCAATAATACGTTTTAGCGGATCGATTGCCATCATCTCAAGTGATGAAAGCTGCTCTGTTGCTTTCATTAAGCCAATTTCAGCAGTCAATGCGCTGCCTGCGCGTCCTGCAAACAGTAATGCAGTAACAACCGGGCCCAGTTCTCGCAATAAACTCAGTGCCACTAACGGCCCTAAACTATCCTCAGCGCCATAACCAACTAATACGGTGTAACCTTGTAAAGCCAATACCATGCCGATAAACAAACCCGACACCATAATAATGAGTAACGATTGCGAACCCACCATATAAAGCTGGCGAACAAGTAACGGTGTGCCTTTTTTAAAATTAGGAACATGCGCTAATGCACTAAACAGCATATAAGCTGAACGACCGAGAGCCGCAAAGCGTCCTAGCGTTTTATGCCCTAGCTTTTGAAATAAATCCAACATTATGCTTTTTCTCCAAGCAGCTCGTCTGCATAAGCTTGAGCCGGAAAATGAAATGGTACCGGACCATCCGACAAGCCTTTTAAAAACTGTTGAACTAAAGGAGATTCGTGATTACGCATTTCATCTGGGGTACCACAACCAATTACCCCTTGATCAGCGATAATTATAACGTGATCGGCAATACTCATTACCTCTGTCACATCATGCGTCACAATTAAAGACGATAAACCTAATACCTCGTTAAGCGACTTAATTAGCTTAACCAATACGCCCATCGAAATAGGGTCTTGTCCTGCAAATGGCTCATCGTACATGATTAGCTCTGGATCAAGTGCTATAGCGCGCGCAAGTGCAGCACGTCTTGCCATACCGCCTGATAACTCAGAGGGCATTAAATCTTTAGCGCCACGTAGCCCTACCGCTTGCAGCTTCATTAATACAACTAATCGAATAAGGTCTTCACTTAGCTTTGTGTGCTCTCTTATAGGAAACGCAATATTGTCAAATACCGACATATCAGTAAACAGCGCACCACTTTGAAAAAGCATGCTCATTTTAGTACGTGCTTCGTATAACTCTTTACGAGACATTTTAGGAATGCTGCCACCTTCAAATAAAATATCACCTGAATCGGGTTTAAGCTGACCACCAATTAAACGCAACATAGTGGTTTTGCCAATTCCGCTTGGCCCCATGATCGCAGTAATTTTACCTTTAGGAACGCTAAAACTCATATTTTTATATATAGTTCTATTGCCTCTCGAAAAGCTAACATCCTTGACTTCTACTATTGATTGCGACAAGTCGCTCTCCATAAAAATGTTCACTAGTGCACCTATTTTAAAGCTTTTTTGTCAAAGATGGAAAAAACAATTCGTAAGATTTTGTAATACATCCATGAAAAGGATTATAAGACTCGCTCAAAACAGCTTAACCCCGGCTTAAATTTTTAAATTAGCTGTTTAAAAGCAGCATTGTTACGTAGTTGACCTTACTCTTTTATTTATACTTTCATCTTGGCTTTTGTTACTATTCGCGCCATCCGTATTTTGTATAACTGGCTTAACACAATGGTTACCTCGTTTGTTATTTTAATTCTTGGTTTTGCAGCTCTTGTTTGGAGTGCAGACAGGTTTGTTTATGGCGCTGCGGCTCTTGCTAAAAACTTTGGTGTACCTACACTTATTGTTGGTTTAACCGTGGTAGCTATGGGCTCATCAGCCCCCGAAATGATGGTTTCAGCCTCTGCCGCTCTGGCTAACAAAACCGACACTGCCGTCGGTAATGCTGTTGGCTCTAACATTACAAACATTTTACTTGTGTTAGGTATTACAGCTCTATTTCGCCCTCTTTCAGTTTCATCTAGTACGTTAAAACGCGAAATGCCATTGGTAATGCTAGTATCTCTTGCTACTTGGTATGTCTTTTCGGATAACTACTTTTCATTTAATGAAGGTGTTGCACTTTTAGTTGGCTTTATCGTATTCATCGGTGGGTTAATTATTGTGTCTATGCGTGCAAAAAACCAAGATGACCCATTTGTCTCAGAAGCCTGCGACGACGTACCTAACGATGTACCTACAAAAAAAGCGATATTTTGGTTAGTTATAGGCATGATACTCCTACCTGTTAGCTCTCATTTTTTAATAGGTTCAGCTGTAGACATTGCAAAATACTTCGGCTTAAGCGACTTAGTCATTGGCTTAACAATTATTGCCATTGGTACTAGCTTGCCAGAGCTTGCAGCTTCGGTAGCTGGTGTACTTAAAAATGAAGATGATTTAGCACTAGGTAATATTGTTGGCTCAAATATATTTAATATTCTAGCGGTATTACCACTTGCAGGTATCATTAACCCTTCTGCCATTGACCCATCATTAGTAAGTCGAGACGTATTAATTATGATTGGTGCAACACTTGCTCTTATTATTATGTCATTGAACTTTAGAGGCACCCAACGTATCAATAGAGTAGAAGGCGGCTTATTGCTAATAGCGTTTTTGGGTTACCAAGGGTATATTTTTAGTCAAGTAGGGTAAATGATGGCAACGCTAAATTTTATTGAACAAGGTCTTCGCGTTTTAGATGTTGAGCGCCAAGCACTTAGTGATATTGCACAATATGTAGATGAGAATTTTAATAACGCGTGCCAATTAATGTACGACTGCGAAGGCCGTATTATTGTCATTGGCATGGGTAAATCAGGTCATATTGGCAATAAAATCGCGGCCACTCTTGCGAGTACTGGCAGCCCTGCATTTTTTGTTCACCCTGGTGAAGCAAGTCATGGTGATTTAGGTATGATCACTAAAAATGACGTGGTTATGCTTATTTCTAATTCAGGAGAGACCAGCGAAGTTTTAAATATCATTCCGGTTTTAAAACGACTTGGTGCCAAAATGATATCGATGACTGGCAATACGCAATCAACCATGGCGACCCTTGCTAATGTACATGTGTGTATTAAAGTAGAAAAAGAAGCCTGTTCATTGGGTCTAGCTCCTACATCAAGCACCACTGCAACGCTTGCGATGGGCGATGCCATGGCAGTTGCACTATTAGAAGCCCGCGGCTTTACAGCTGATGACTTCGCGCTATCTCACCCAGGTGGTAGTTTAGGCAAGCGCTTACTGCTTACTTTAAAAGATGTTATGCACGGTGGCGCAAATACACCTATTATTAGCGTTTCACAAACAGTTAAAGACGCCCTTATTGAAATGTCCGCCAAAGGTTTAGGCATGACAGCCATTGTTGATGAAAATCAGCAGCTCGTGGGATTATTTACCGATGGCGATTTACGTCGTATTTTAGAGCAAAGAATTGATATTCATACAACACAAATAGATGTTGTTATGACTAAGTCATGTACTACGGCTACACAAGATATTTTAGCCGCTGAAGCGCTTAATATTATGGAACACAAACGTATAAATGGCTTAATCGTCGTCAATGAGAAAAACCAACCTATTGGCGCATTAAACATGCAAGACCTATTAAAAGCAGGAGTGTTATAAATGCAATTTGAAGAACTCTATCAACCGCTGAGCGATGATGCAAAAGCACGCGCTAAAAAAGTAAAGCTACTTATATGCGATATTGATGGTGTATTTTCTGATGGCCGTATTTATCTTGGTAATCAAGGTGAAGAGCTAAAAGCATTTAATACAAAAGATGGTTTTGGCATTAAAGCGCTTATAAACAGTGGCTTTGAAGTGGCTGTAATTACTGGTCGTCATTCACAAATAGTGCAACAACGTATGAGCAGCTTAACCGTACAGCATATTTATCAAGGTCAAGAAAATAAGCTCATTGCCTATCAAGAATTAAAAGACAAACTCAACCTTAGCGATGAACAAATTGCTTATATCGGTGATGATGGCCCTGACATGCCCGTTATGGAATTAGTCGGCTTTGCTGTTGCAGTAAATGATGCCCATCCACTTATTAAACGTTTATCACACTATGTAACGCAAATGCCTGGCGGCTTTGGTGCAGTAAGAGAGCTCACCGACTTACTTATGCTTGAAAATGGTAAAGCGTTGACTACACAAGGCACTAGTTCATGAATGCAGCGCGCATAATATTAAGCGTTTTATTCATTAGCTGTATGGTTTGGCTTTGGTACCCTTATTTTACACAACCAAATATTTTGCCTCAGACTGAGCCTGAAGTTATTGCCAAGCCTGATTACATAGCCATTGAACTCAAACAAACAGCCTATGACGAACAAGGTACAATCAGCCACAAAGTAACTGCGGCTAAAATGGAACTATATCAGCAATTAGGTTTCACGTTTTTTGAAAAACCCATTTTTACTTTATATAACGAAAAGCAAACGTGGCAAATAAATGCAGACGAAGCAACATTATACGAAGACAAACAATTAATTTTAGAAGGTAATGTGGTTGCCAAAAACTTAACCGATAACGCCATGATAGACAAAATCAATGCTGATAATATTCAGGTAGATATAAAGCTATTAACAATGCGCTCGGAGCAACCCGTTATCATCACTGGACCCAATTTAAAAATCACCGGCAAAGGCCTAGAAGCCGACTTAAAAACCGAAGTGATAAAACTAATTAACCATACGCGAACCATATATTATGACCAATAAAATATTAAAATCACTTATTATTCCTACACTTATACTAGCATTTAATAGCAGTGCTGCAGAGCCAAATACACAGCCTGCTGCAAATCAAATATCAATAAGCGCCGATAAGCAAGAAGGTCAATTAAAAGCTAATGTCGGGATTTTTGAGAAAAACGTTGAAATTATTCACGGTAACCGCCGTATTACAGCCGACCGTCTCGAAGTACATAAACGCGATGAACTTGGTGATAATAAGCAATTATTAATTGCCACTGGTAGCCCTGCCCACTTTGAAGAGAAGCAATCAGACGGCACGACTATGAGCGCCAGTGCTGACGAAGTACGTTACGATGTATCTAAGCGTTTTTTAACGCTTGTTGGTAATGCACAGGTATCGCAAGCAGGACAAAAAATAAATGCTAAAAGCATTACCTACGACATTGAGCAACAGCTAATCAGTGCCGAAAAAGATGAAAACTCAACTGACCGCGTTCATACAATTTTAGTACCCATTGAAACTAAAAAAAGTAAAAAAAGCGACAAAGGTCAACCATGAGCACATTAAAAGCAGAACTATTAGCAAAGAGCTATAAAGGCCGTGAAGTTGTAAAAAACGTTGGCCTTGAAGTAAAAGCGGGCAGTATTGTTGGCTTACTTGGCCCTAACGGCGCAGGCAAAACAACCACGTTTTATATGATTGTAGGCCTTGTGCCTAGCGATAAAGGTAAAATATCGATAGATGATAACGATATTACTCTTTTACCTATGCATAGTCGTGCTAGATTAGGCATAGGCTACTTACCGCAAGAGTCTTCAATTTTCAGAAAGCTAACTGTTTATCAAAACTTAATGGCTATTTTAGAAACGCGCAAAGAGCTAAATAAACAAACTCGAGAAGATACACTCGATAAATTATTAGATGAATTTAGCATACAACACATTCGCGATAGCCAAGGTATGGCATTATCAGGTGGCGAACGTCGTCGTGTCGAAATAGCACGTGCGCTGGCAGCAGATCCTAAATTTATATTACTGGATGAACCGTTCGCTGGTGTTGATCCAATTTCAGTATTAGATATAAAGAAAATAATAGAACATCTTAAAAATCGTGGGATTGGAGTATTAATTACCGACCATAACGTAAGAGAAACCCTTGATGTTTGTGAAAAAGCCTACATTGTTTCTCATGGGGAGCTGATTGCATCAGGTACTCCAGAACACGTATTAAATGATAAAACAGTACGCGATGTTTACTTAGGCGAGCAATTTAGGCTGTAACATTTACGCCATGTCTTTAAGCATCTGCTAGTATTAATTATAACAACATAAAAGGATTGTTAGAGATACATGAGGCAATCACTACAGCTGCGCATGGGCCAGCAACTTACAATGACTCCACAGCTGCAACAAGCTATTCGTTTGTTGCAACTCAGTACATTGGATCTCCAGCAAGAAATACAAGAAGCTCTCGACAGCAACCCGCTATTAGAGGTTGAAGAACAAGACTACTCAGAAGATGCTGCTGGCAAAAACGAGCAAAAAGCTGATACCGATGACATAACTGTTAGCGCATCTGCCGATGATGCTCCAAGCGAATACGAACAAGATAGTGGTGAAGCACTTGCGAAAGACACGCTAAGTGACGACATGGCTATGGATGTTAGCTGGGATGAGTACATGAGTGCCGCTCCTGCAGCATCATCGGGTCCAATGCCTGAAGATGAATCAATTTATCAAGGTGCCTCTACAGAGACGCTCCATGAGTATTTAATGTGGCAGTTACAATTAACGCCATTTAGCCCTACAGACGAAGCTATTGCTATTGCCATCGTAGAAGCAGTTGATGATTCAGGTATTTTAACACTAAGCTGCGAAGAGATTTTAGAAAGCTTTAATCAAGAAAACGAAGATGATAACGAAGTCGAACTTGATGAAATTGAAGCTGTATTAAAACGCATCCAACTGTTTGATCCTGTTGGTATTGCTGCACGTAGTTTACAAGAGTGTTTGTGTATTCAGCTTAATCAGTTTGATAAAGAAACACCTTACATTAATGAAACAAAAATGATTTTAACCGAGCATATTGATTTATTAGCTGCTCGTGACTATCGTACATTAATGAAGAAAACCAAGCTCAAAGAAGAAGAGCTTAAAGAAGTAATGACATTAATCCATACTCTTAGTCCTAAGCCAGCAGATACTATTGTAAGAGAAGAATCTGAGTATGTTATTCCAGACGTGTCAGTTAAAAAAATTAAAGGCCGCTGGGTTGTTGAGTTAAACCCAGATAGCATGCCTAAAATTCGTGTTAATAGCCAATACGCTGCAATGTCTCGCACTGTGAAATCGAGTGGTGACAGCCAGTTTATTCGCTCGCATTTACAAGAAGCTAAATGGTTTATTAAAAGCTTAGAAAGTAGAAACGACACACTTTTAAAAGTAACTAATTGTATTGTTAAGCAACAACAAGGCTTTTTTGAACACGGCCCTGAAGCAATGAAACCAATGGTTTTAAATGATGTTGCTGAAATGGTAGAAATGCACGAATCAACAATTTCGCGCGTAACAACTCAAAAGTATATGCATACACCCCGTGGTATATTTGAGCTTAAATACTTTTTCTCAAGCCATGTAAGCACCGAAAACGGTGGTGAATGTTCATCTACAGCAATTCGTGCACTTATCCGCAAATTAATCGCTGCAGAAAACTCAGCAAAACCATTGAGTGATAGCAAAATAGCGGATATATTGGCTGAGCAAGGAATTAAAGTAGCAAGACGTACAATCGCAAAATACCGCGAATCTCTGGCTATTCCACCGTCAAATCAACGTAAAAGCTTGATCTAAGACGCAAAAAAAAGAGGGTAATGCTTATGCAACTAAACTTAACTGGTCGTCACGTAGAATTAACCGATTCACTAAGAGACTATATTAATACCAAATTTGCGAAGCTAGAAAGACACTCTGATCATATTAATAATGTTCATGTCATTCTCGATGTAGAAAAATTAAATCAAAAAGCAGAAGCCACAATACATGTAAGTGGTGCTGAGCTATTTGCCTCTACGGAACATCAAGATATGTATGCCGCCATTGACTCGTTGATCGACAAGCTCGATCGACAAGTAATTAAACACAAAGAGAAGCTTGCTCGACACTAATATGATGAAATTAAGCTCACTTATATGCCAGGACTGCAGCAAAGCTGCGGTCCTTTTTAATAGCAAAAAAAGAATTTTAGAGTTCATTAGCGAACTTGCTCACGACAAACTTCCGTATTTACCGCAACAGGATATCCTTACTGCTTTAATGAGTAGAGAGAAACTGGGTAGTACAGGTATTGGCCGTGGCATTGCCATTCCTCATGGTCGAATGAGCGGTGCAGAAGAGCCTTTAGCTTTAGTACTCGTTAGCGAAACTCCAATAAATTTTGATGCAATAGATAATCGTCCTGTTGATATTTTTGTCGCACTCATCGTACCAGATGGCGATAACCAACAGCACTTAAAGACTCTCGCAACCATTGCTGATAAACTAAACAACAAAGATTTTTGTAAACAGTTACGCTGTGCAAAATCAGATGCTGAGCTTTACCAAGTTATTGTCGATCAATCATAGTTTTATAAAGGGTGTTAAATGGAGTTAATTATCATAAGCGGCCGTTCTGGTTCTGGAAAGTCGGTTGCTTTACGCGTTGTAGAAGATTTAGGCTATTATTGCGTAGATAATATTCCAGTTAACTTGCTTCCTTCATTAGTTCGCAGTGTGTCTGATAGCTACGATAAAATTGCTGTTAGCATTGATGTGCGAAACATCCCTAAAGAGCAAGATGAATTTAACGATATTCTTGAATACTTACCAGGCTTTGCAAATCCTACGTTATTTTATTTAGATAGCGACGATCAAACGTTGATAAAACGCTTTTCAGAAACACGCAGGTTACACCCACTATCAATTGACTCGCTGCCTCTTGATTTAGCCATCAAAAAAGAAAAAGAATTACTTGATGTATTAATCACCCGCGCCGACTTTATGATAGACACAACTGATTTAAGCGTTCACCAACTTGCAGAATCTATTCGTGAAAAGATTTTAGGTAAAAAAGATAAGCAACTAATTGTCACGTTTGAATCGTTTGGTTTTAAACACGGTATACCAAAAGAAGCAGACTATGTATTTGATGCGCGTTTTTTACCAAATCCACACTGGGAACCTGAATTAAAACCTTTAAATGGGTTAGATCAACCCGTTAAAGATTATTTGGCCAATCACAGCATAGTGCAAAAATTCACATGGCAAATTCAAACATTTGTACAAACGTGGTTACCGCACTTAGAGCGAAATAACCGCAGTTATTTAACCATAGCTATCGGATGTACAGGCGGACAACATCGCTCTGTATATTTAGCGCAAACTATCGGTGAAAGTTTTGCAATGACACATCCCAATGTAAAAATTCGCCATCGTGAACAAGAAAAATAATAGAGCTGAATAATCACCTGTTCAGCTTAGGTAGAGTAAGTTATGCACTGTGAAGACACTTTTTTAATAAAAAACAAATTAGGCTTACACGCTAGAGCAGCTACTGTGCTTGCGCAGTTAGCAGTACAATTTGATGCGACAATCACATTATTTCAAGATGATAAAGAAGCCGCGGGCGATAGCGTACTTGCACTAATGTTACTTGAAAGTAGCCAAGGCAAAGAAGTAAAAGTTGTATGCAAAGGCCCCGATTCTGAGCAAGCTTTACATGCTGTTGGAGAGTTAATAGCACAACGTTTTAATGAGCAAGAATAAACAGTTATAAAAATAATGCTCGCATTACTAACGCCTCAACTAAAACAGATATATAAATACGGTTAGTGACGCCAGTTAACTCACCTCTCCCCATAAAGTAATATAAAAATTTATAAAGGACGCCAATGCCTGAAGCTTTTGAACAAGATTACCCACTACAGCAACTAAAACAAGTGACTAAGTCACTCAATAGTGGTCAATTTGTTCAAGTTAGGCGCATGCTCGCAAAAACAGCTCCTTGTGATACCGCATTATTATTAGAATCATCCCCCCATAAAATTCGCCGACTTCTCTGGCAGTTGGTTGATCCTGATGTGCAAGGCGATGTTCTTGAAGAACTATCAGAAGATGTTCGCTTAGGCATTATTGCCCAGATGGAACCTAAGCACATTGCAGCCGCAACAGAGGATATGGGCCACGATGACTTAGGTGAAGTATTACGTAGTCTGCCAGATACCGTTTATAAAGACGTTGTTAGCGCAATGGACATTCAAGACCGTGAACGTGCAACACAAGCACTTTCGTATCAAGAGCGCTCTGCTGGCGCGCTAATGAACACCGATACGGTGACCATTCGCCCTGACGTTACGCTTGATGTTGTACTTAGGTATATTAGGCTACGCGGCGAGTTACCAGAAGGTACCGATGACTTGTATGTTGTTGATAAGCATAATTGCTTTATAGGCGCTTTATCACTCAGTACATTATTAACTAACCCGCCAGAAAAAATTGTTCGCGATTTAATGGATGAAGATTGTGAGTCTATCCCAATCTCTATGGATGAAAGTGAAGTCGCGCAATTATTTGAACGTCATAATTGGATATCGGCCCCCGTAGTTGATGATAACGATCAGCTCCTTGGTCGTGTAACTATCGATGACATCGTTGACGTAATAAGAGAAGATGCGGAGCATAGCTTACTAAGTTTAGCCGGTCTTGATGATGAAGAAGATACCTTTGCACCAGTACTAAAAAGCTCTAAAAAACGCTCAGTTTGGTTAGGTGTCAACTTACTAACGGCACTTGCAGCTGCTTTTGTAGCTAGCTTTTTTGAAGGCACTTTAGATGTTTTACCTATTTTAGCTGTACTTAACGGTATTGTCCCTTCTATGGGTGGTGTTGCAGGCAGCCAATCATTGACGCTTGTTATTCGTGGTATTGCGGTAGGTCATATAAATCAAACAAACCAACGTTTCTTGATGATGAAAGAGCTTGCTATTGGCGCGTTAAACGGGGTTTTGTGGTCGTTGTTAATAGCAGGTGTTATTGCCCTATGGCAGTGGGACTTTATGCTTGGTGGCGTACTCGCCTTCGCTATGTTTATGAACTTAGTGGTGGCAGGTGTTGCTGGTGCGAGTATCCCTATTATTCTTAAGAGAATGAATATAGACCCAGCACTTGCAGGGAGTGTAGTGCTAACCACGGTGACAGATATTGTGGGTATATTCGCCTTTTTAGGTACTGCTACTTGGTTGCTGGTTTAAATTAGAAACTTTTGCAAATAACTAAAGTAAAAAACACTTAGGGTAAAGCTGCAACTATGACAACGGATACCAAAAATAAAAAAGACACACCTAAAAAAACGCCAAAACAAAAAGGGCTATCAATATTAAAAAGTGTATTGATATATGGCTCTATATTTTTCGTAATTTATAACGCTGTTAATTGGTGGAGGCAACCGGTCATGCCTGCAAATCCTCAATTACAATTAATAGACTATAAAGGGCAAAACATTGATTTATCAGCAATGAGCCAAGATAAACCAACGCTTGTGTACTTTTGGGGAACTTGGTGCCCTATTTGTAGTATTACCTCCCCAGCCATAAACGAACTCGCAAACGAGAATAACTACCCTGTCGTGAGCATCGCAATAAAATCAGGTTCTGATAAAGAACTACATGAGTATCTAAATGATCACGGCTACAATTTTGCCACTGTCAACGATCAACACGGTGAGATATTTGCCGACTGGCAAGGACAAGTCACGCCATCCTATATAATCTTAAAAGATAATAAAATGAAGCAAGGGCTAACAGGTATTCAACCGTTATGGTCACTTAAATTACGTTTGTGGTTATCATCAACGTTTTAAAAAAACTAACTAGAAGTATATAGGCTCTAAATACGCCAATCTTAAGGGGAGTTTCTAAAAGTTCGCTCTTTATTACCTACAATAATATAGCCAATAAAGAGCAAGGTTTACTTAATTTACGTACTAACGAGGCTTAAAAATCCTTAGCGTAATTAAACTAATTACGCTAGATATTAGTAGATTAGATTACTAACGTGTACTTTGACGATTACCGCCTACTTTTGGTTTAGTGTTTGCCTTTTTAAATTGGCTAAAACCGGTATGTCGCGTTAGTGCCGGACGTCCGCCTTTACTGCGACCTTTACCTGCTTTTTCATCACGCCCTTCTTCAGGCACTAAACAGTTAGGCCCTTTACCAATTAAATTAGCTTTACCCATTTTACGCAGTGCTTCGCGTATCATCGGCCAACCTGCTGCATCATGGTAGCGTAAAATAGCTTTATGTAATCTACGTTGGCGAGCACCTTTAGGTACTGGAACAACTTCTGTATTGTTTTTTATATTACGTAAAGAGTTCATCTCTGTATGATAAATAGTCGTTGCATTAGCCATCGGTGACGGGTAAAAATTTTGTACCTGATCAAGCTTAAAGTCGTTTGATTTAAGCCATAAAGCCATGTTTACCATGTCTTCGTCTTTTGTACCTGGATGAGCTGATATAAAGTAAGGAATTAAATACTGCTTTTTACCTGCTTCTTTAGAGTACTTATCAAATAATTCTTTAAATTGATCATACGCGCCCATACCTGGTTTCATCATTTTTGATAATGGACCATCCTCTGTATGCTCCGGCGCTATTTTTAAGTAGCCGCCCACATGATGCGTTACTAATTCTTTAACGTAACGAGGGTCGCGTACAGCTAAGTCATAACGTACACCAGAAGCAATCAAAACCTTTTTAATACCCTTAACTTCACGTGCTTTTTTATATAAGTCTATTGTTGGCGTATGGTCGGTATCCATGTGCTTACAAATCTCAGGGTACACACATGATAAACGTCTACAGGTACTTTCTGCTTTTTTACTAGTACAACGCAGTTTATACATATTTGCCGTTGGGCCACCTAAATCAGAAATCACACCAGTAAAGCCAGGTACTTTATCTCTAATCTGTTCAATTTCTTCAATAATAGATTCTTGCGAACGACTTTGAATAATACGCCCTTCATGCTCCGTAATTGAGCAAAACGAACAACCACCAAAACAACCGCGCATAATATTTACCGATGTTTTTATCATGTCGTAAGCAGGAATTTTAGAGTCGCCGTAACTTGGGTGAGGAATTCGCTGATACGGTAAACCAAACACAGCGTCCATTTCATGTGTTTCTAATGGGTATGCAGGCGGGTTTACCCAAATAGAGCGATCGCCGTGTCGCTGAAACAGCGCTCTTGCACAACCAGGGTTTGTTTCTTGATGTAAAATACGCGAAGCGTGGGCGTATAGAGGTTTGTTAACACTTACTTGCTCATAAGCAGGTAACTTAACGTAAGTTTTTTCCCACGGTTTAGGTCGCGCAGGCTGAACCATGATTGGTTTTGCAGCTTCCGCCTTTAAATCAATACCCGCTTGTTTAAATTCAGATTTGCTACATCCAACATCATCAGCGCCGTATGGATTTGGAATTGGATCAATTTTACCAATTTTATCTATAGCGGTAGAGTCACTACCACGCCAACCTGGTAAAGGTTCTTTTCTAATAACAGCCGTGCCGCGAATATCTTGAATAGTATCCATTGTTTCGCCTGCGGCAATACGATGCGCAACTTCAACTAACGGACGCTCTGCGTTACCGTAAATTAAAATATCAGCTTTAGCATCAAACAAAATACTACGACGTACTTTTTCTTGCCAATAGTCGTAATGAGCAATACGACGAAGACTCGCTTCAATACCACCAATAACAATTGGTATTCCTTTGTATGCTTCACGACATTTTTGCGAGTAAATCATTACGGCTCGATCGGGACGTTTACCACCTACGTTATCTGGCGTGTAAGCATCATCGTGGCGCATACGCTTTTCAGCTGTATAACGATTGATCATCGAATCCATGTTGCCAGCTGTTACACCAAAAAATAAATTCGGTCTGCCTAGCTCCATAAATGCATCTTTAGAGTCCCACGCGGGCTGGGCAATAATACCCACTCTAAAGCCTTGCGCTTCAAGTACACGGCCAATTACCGCCATACCAAAGCTAGGATGATCAACGTACGCGTCACCACTAATTATTATTATGTCGCAGCTATCCCAGCCAAGTGCATCCATTTCTTCACGTGTAGTTGGTAAAAATGGCGCGGTGCCATAACATTCAGCCCAATATTTAGGGTATGAAAATAAGGCGCGCTTAGCTTTGAGTGTGCTCATAATTGTGGCCGTAGAATAACAAAAGGCGCGAATTATACCCTACTAAATTGTTTATATATACAAAGTAGTCAAAGCATATCGCACCTTAAATTCTAAATCGTTCATTAGCTTAAATAATAAATTAATCTTTTTTAGCGTTTATTTATAAATTCTATTAATTCATTCTCAGGCATGGGTTTAGCATACATAAACCCTTGTACCTCATCACACCCTAAATTCTTTAAAAACTGGGCTTGCGCTTGTGTTTCGACCCCTTCAGCAATCGTTTTTAAACCCAACTTAGCGCCAAGTGATATAACTAAAGCAGCAATAGCACCTGTATCATCGTTTGGTAAACCCTTTATAAATGCGCGGTCTATCTTTAATCTATCCAGTGGTAAACTTTGAATATAGCTCAGCGACGAAAAACCAGTGCCAAAGTCATCAATAGCAACTTCCAATCCTAGTTCTTTAAGCTCTCTTAGAGTATTAATAACAGTTTCTAGCTCATCCATTACTACGCTCTCGGTAACTTCTAATTCTATGTTCTTTGGCTTAACACCATATTTTAACAATGTATTTTTAACAGTGTGTGCATAACCTTTTACTTTAAACTGCGGAACAGACACATTAACCGCAATACAAATTTCTGTACCCATATTTTCTAGGCGCTTTTGCTGTTGGCAAGCTTGCTCTAATACCCACTGCCCTATATCGACAATTAAGCCAGCATCCTCTGCAAGTGGTACAAATACAGCTGGTGATATATACACGCCATCACCTGTCGGCCAGCGTAATAATGCTTCACACCCAATTAGCGATAAATCATCTAGTGCAAGTTGGGGTTGATACCATACCTCTAACTTATTCCGAGCAAAGTCATGACGTAGCTGCCTAATAATACCTAAACGCCAAGCCATTTTATCTTGCATATCAATACTGTAATAAACGCCTTCTTTATGCTTTGCTTTTTTAGCTTGATTAAGTGCGATATAAGCAACTTTCAGTGTATCAATACCACTACTTTGAAAGTCTTGTTGTTGGCATAAGCCGACTCTAAAGTCGATAGGCAGTAAATGTTCTTCTGCGTAAAATGGAATACCTAGTTGCTCATTCAATTTTTTTAAGTCAAATTCGTCTTGCCGAATAATAAACCCAAAAACATCAGCGCCAATACGTGATAGTAATTTAGCTGTTGGGTAATTTTCTTTTAACCTTTGCACAATGCCAATTAATACTTTATTGCCGACCTCTTGCCCTAAGCCATTATTAATATCTGCAAAGTTAACTACATCAAGTAATACAAATACATAATCATTAACGTGCGGCTTTTGATAATGCACTACCCGTTCAATAAAGTTAGTACGATTTGAAATACCAGTAAGCACATCTTTATAAGCTGCATCTCTTAACTTTACAAATAGCCTTATGTTATCAAGTGCTACACTTACATTAGTTAAGAAAATTTCAGCAAATTGAAGCTGTGCTTGTAAGGGAGTGTGTTCGCACTCTATATATAAAGCCGCTTTTCGATGTTTGCTTTTCAATATAAATGTTGAACTTGAATCTATATGTTGGTGCTTTGACAAAGCAAAACATGACTCAACTTGTTCAAATACTCTGCTATCAACATTAATTAATTTTTCACCAAAATAGCCTTCGTAATGCCCACAACCACCTAATACTTGAATAAAGTCATCGCCATCCAACTTGCTACAAACAAGCCCTCTAGGTGCGCACTTTAAAATAACACTCATATGCTTGATGACTTCTTTGCATAATTGCTTAATATCAGTAAGTCCTAAAATAGACTTTGATGCTGAAACAATCGTGTTCATCGCATCACTTTGATATTCAAGCTGGCATACCTGCTCGTATGAGCGAATAGCCGTTATAAGCGAAGTTAATAACTTAGAGCGAGTAAGCTCTGTTTTCGTTTTATAATCATTTATGTCGTATTCTCGTATTACTTTTTCTTCTGGTGTATTGCCTGCTTGTCCTGTTCTTAAAATAATCCTTACATGTTGATTATTTAATTCGTCACGCACTCTTTTTACAACCTGCAAACCGGCATCGTCAGTTTCCATAACAACATCTAAAAAAATAACCGAAATATTTTTATTTTTAGCTAACACTTCTATTGCTTCTGCACCCGAATAAGCATCGTGAAATCGCAAACCGGCCCCTAAAAACTCAACTCCAGACAAAGCTAATTTTGTTACAGAATGAATCTCAGGTTCGTCATCAACAATTAAAATATCCCAAAACTTAGTCTGCTCAACAACAGCATCGTCTTCAAAATCTTGTTCAAAAAATAAAAAATCGTTTTGATCTGACGACATTCGCTCTCCTAAGTAGCAATCTATAAATTATTTTTGGTTTATAATCTAATTCATACTATAGTCGATTAATAAAAAGTTGTTGTATTTCAACTTGAAAAACTAATAAAAGGTGTGCTTATTAAACCATTAAAAATATTAATCAAATGCGTGCTGTTATTACTATTGGTATTGGCACTGGTAGGGCTAATACTGCCTCAAAGTTATAGTGTAAATAAAACAATCGAAATTAATGCCAATCTTAAAGTAATAAAGCCGCTTATCACCGACTTTAGCCAATGGCAAAAATGGTCTCCATGGGAAAAAGTAGACCCCAGCATACGTTTTACTTTGGGCGAACCCAGTTCTGGCCTAGGAGCTCATCAGTCTTGGAAAGGAAAATGGGGGTATGGTGAAATGATCATAACTTCGATAAGCCAAAATAAAGTCAGCTTCAACATACTTTTAAATGCTGAACATATTATCAGAGGCACTTTTAACCTTAGCGAGCAAAACGGTATAGTTACGTTAATATGTAATATTAAAGGTCAAACAACGGCTCCTTTAATATCTGGTTACACTGCAATTTTAAGCGAGTACGTACTCAGTAATACAGTTTCACTGGGTTTAAATAACCTTCAAACTGTTGCACAGCTTAGTGATCCACAAAGGATAATGCACAGTCATGACAGTCAAAACAGCACAGGCGAGAATTAATCTAGCCAACATCATTGAATCCTTACTTGGTTACCCTATAACAAAAGTAGGAAGTAACGGTGTACTACCTACTAACGAGCAGAGTTACGATATTAAGGGCCAAATTAAGCCGCTTTATCATATCAATAGTGAAAACTCTGTTTTAGCTCGTGCTCAAAAGCGCCAAGATTTATTACTTATTAAACAACAACAAAATATAGAATCAATTTTAGCAATGGCTATGGGATTTTGCCCTGATGTAGCAAGTAGTAAACAGCCCGATGTTGACTGGGTAGAACACTTTATAGCCCTATGTGAAGATACCTCAAATGCGTCAATGCAAATTTTATGGGCCAAAATTTTAACGGGAGAAACCCTTAATCCTGGTACGTTTTCAATTAAAAGCCTACAAACTTTAAAACATATGACACAGCGAGAAGCAGACTCTTTGCAAAAATGTGTGTCGCTCTCAGGCTATAACGAAAAAGACGACAGCCACTTTATATTACTCGGCTTTTACAAAAAACCGTCCTTGTTTGATTTGCTACGAAAAGGCAATAAAGTATCTCTAAATTTAGGAAAAACGGGTATTAGCTTTCCTGATATTTTAACGCTCATGGATCTTAATTTACTGTATAGAAAAGAAATTGAATCTGCAGTGCTTAAAGCGGGGCAAGAGCTTACCCTTTCATTTTTATCGCAAAAAGTAACGTTAAAGGCAAAGAGTAGTGATTTGGTATTAAGCTATTACAAATTTACGCAAACAGGTGATGAGCTTTCTAAACTCATTAATTTCCCTGTCAATAAGGTCTATAAGCAGTTGATTAATAATGCGCTAGAGGGAGAGTTTGATTTAGCGTGGCACGCAATAAAATAATATGCCACGCTTTGTTTAATTAGAAAATACTAATTAAAAATGAACCTGAATACCCGCAAATGGGCCAGATGCATCAATATCAGTAGTAATATCATCTACATCATCAAGTTCTAACACCATAGAACGGTAACCGGCTTTAACAGCAACATCTACTGCTAGGTTATCAATAAGTTCCCACGCTACGCCTACTTGGTAATCTTGTACTTTGCTATCGTCAATAGCCAAAAAGCTACCTTCAAAAAATACACTTAAACCAGTAAATGGTAAGCCCGCTTCGGCACGGCCGTATGCAAGAGGAACAAAACCGGAGAAGTCTTTGGTTTCGGTAAAGTTAGTACCACCATTTTGGGTAGTGCCACTTACAACAATATCACCGTCAAACTGTTTAGCATTTAAACCTAGATCTATTGAAATTAAGTCATTATCAAAAATTTCATAATAAAAAATATAATCAATATGCGTTAAATCACTTACCGTATTTACAGTAGAACCAACAACATAATCAGAACCATTGAAGCTAAATGTATCTGTAAGCAGCGCTGAACCATTTAGCTCAAGCTCTGTATACTTTAATTTGATATTTGGTACTAACGGCACTGGGTGCTCAAGCGCCGCGTAGTAACTTACAAAAGTCTCATCTTCAAAATTAAAATTTTGAGATGCATTATTTTTGTAAGAAAATTGGCCATCGTTATCTGACTTCCATCCATCAACACCTACATATAAACCTAATAGGGTGTCAGCTTGCGCCGCTGGTGCTAAACATGCCATTGAAAGGGCTGCTGCTAAACAATACTTTTTCATTTTTTATCCTTGAGCTAGTAGTTCGCTAAGTTCGATTAAAGCCGCATTGGCTCTAGAAATATAATTTGCCATAACTAAAGAGTGGTTAGCAACATAGCCAAAACCATTCCCGTTTAAAATAAGTGGGCTCCATACTGTTTCTTGAGTTGCCTCAAGTTCACGTATGATTTGTTGTAAACTTACACGTGCATTTTTCTTTTCAAGTACATCATTAAAGTCATACTCTATCGCTTGTAAAAAGTGTAGTAACGCCCAAGTAGCACCGCGCGACTCGTAAAACACGTCGTCAATTTCTAACCACGGCGTTCTTACTTGTTGTTGTAGTGGAGCAAGAGTTGCTTGTTTATTAGATGAATTACCTGCTAAATCGGTATTCACTTTTTCTTGGCCTACACTGGCGCTTAAACGCTGACTTAAACTACCTAAACGTTTTTCAGCTTCTTTAAGCCAACTACGTAAGTTATCTGCTCGTGCGTAAAATTGGCTATCGCGCTCATGCTCGTTAGCAATTTGTCCTCGATATACCATTAAGTAGTCAATACCTTTTTGGTACTCACCTTCAGCACTTGGCCATGCCCATGCTTCAGAGCTTATATTAAACTGTGGCTGCGCCTTTTTAAGTGCTTCATGTTCAGTAGACTGTGATTGTGAACGACTAAAATCTTTTCGCATAGAAAGCGATAAATCACGTACCATTTCTAGCGCACCATATTCCCACGCTGGCATATCATCCATAATAATACTTGGCGGTATTACATCATTTGATAAGTAGCCACCCGGTTTATCGAGTAAGGTATTGGCTACTGTAATCAATGTAGAGGTAGTTACATAACCCGTTACTATTTTTTCATTACGAAGCTGCGCTTGCTCTTTAGCGTTTGCAACAACGTCAAAACGTGAAGGTTCAGTGCTCCAATAAACAGCAATTGCGTAAAAAATGATAAGCAGTAAAACAACTATTCCTGCTATTTTTCCTTTATGTTGCGACATGTGTACTCCTAATGGTGAGCGTGTTGAGTAGAAGGTTTCGACTGTTTAGCTTGCGCTTCAAGCGACACGACTTGAGCATTAGTAAATAAGCGATTACCGTCACTAAAATATAGCGTGAGTTTACGTTCTTGCCCTACTTTTAATGGCTCTTGTGGTTCAAATACCATTAAATGATAACCGCCAGGTTGAAAACTGACACTTTCATGCGCTTTAATTTCAACCGATTTAACTTGTTGCATTTTCATCATGCCGTCTACATGTGAGTGCTCGTGTATTTCAACACGGCCCAAGCCATCAAGCGTTGCCTTAGTTAAAGTTGCTGCTGTTCCGCCGTGATTAGTAAGCGTTAAGTAACCTACAGTTGAAGTACTGCCAGGTAAAAACTCTCTAACTTGCGCGTTAGCTACTTCGAGTACAGCCACATCAGAAGCATGTTCGTGTCCTGAGTGCGCCGCCAACGATGACGAAAAAAAACTAAATAGTAATGCAGAAGCCATCGAAAAACATAGTTTCGTCATCATTCTTATCCTTATGAAAACTTTAAATTACAGGCTAAATTTAACATAGTTAACCTATAATAGTCAGTCAAATTAAGGATTAAGAGGCTACTTTTTTGTTATCGGCAACAAGCCAACACAACACTGCAACAAATAGTAACGGCCATGCAATCATTATAGATCCAAATAAAAGCGCTAAAACAGTCCCTGCTAACGCCACTACACCCGCACCTACTAATCCCATAGTAATTAAAGCCACTACCGCAACTACAGTAACAATTGCGGCCAAAGCGCCTACAAGCTCTAGCCCTGCCCAGCTAATATCAGCAATCCATAACGGCAACTGCCAAGAGTCGACATGCACAAACGCTATTAAATCAGTAAACAGTAATAAATAGATAATTACACATACTGCCAAAGCTTTCATAGTAATTCTCCCTATACCAACCGGCTTATATACGGGGTCTATTTAACGATAAGAAAATTGCGCTACAACTAGGAAAAACTTTTATATCTAGTTGTTATACATATAAATTTTAATAACGTTATAGAGTGACTTAATTCGTTAAATTGTTCAAATATTTATGCCTGTTGGTATTAATACTCTTTATTTTCAAGGCAGCAATGCGCAATAAAATAACCAAGAGCAACTGCAAACGGAAAGCTTAAAAATAATAAAATAGTTACTAAGCGCGTTGCCCACACCGGAAAATCTAATCGATGCGCCAAACCACTACATACACCTGATATTTTTTTATTTAACGTATCTTTATACCAACCACGTTGGCGATTAAAGCTATTCATAATCTTCTCCTTAAGCAGTCTGTTTTAAATCAGTTTTTAAACTTGTTTTCAACTGAGCTAGCTCAGCATCTATTTTTTCATTTTTAACTAAGGCTTCAATTTGTGCAGCAGTCGTATTTGCAGAGTCGGTTAACTCATACGCTTCTATTTGGGCTTCAATACTTTCTACACGTTGCTCAACTTGCTCAAACCGAGATAATGCATTAGCTACTTTGTCGCTTTGTAACGTTGTACTTATCTTTTTTCTTGTAGCTGCTACATCATGGCGTTTAACTAATTGTGCTTGCTTCGTTTTAGCTTCTACTATTTTTTGCTGCAGGCGCTCACAATCAACTTTAATTTTTGCGATAGACTCTTGCAAAGTTTCTAACTGAGTTTGCTTATTTACAATGCTTTCACTAACACGTTGCTTTTCAAGTAAAGCAGATTTAGCAAGGTTATCACTGCCTTTTTCAACCGCATGTTCAGCCTTAACTTGCCAAGCTGCTAATTCTGTTTTTTTAGTATCAATTTGACGATTAATTATTTTTTCTTCACACAATAAAGCAGCAGCTGTACTACGACACTCATTCAACGCATCTTGCATGTCGTTAAGCATTAGGTTTAAAAGTTTTTCAGGGTCTTCTGCTTTATCAAGCATAGCCACAATGTTTGATTGAATAACGTCATTTACGCGGTTAAATATTCCCATGGTATTCTCCTGTTGATTTTTAATTAATTTCAACAAGAAGATTCCAAGAGTTGTGCCAAGTCCATAAAAATAAGAATAAGACATTTAAAATCAAAGTGATAAATAACAAGCCATCTAAATTTTAGTGACTTCAAGCTGAACAGCATAGAGTGTAATTGGCCAATAAATTATGATTTTGACTAATTTTTAGGCTCAAAAAAGCCACTCGAAAGTGGCTTAAATTTAGAATTTTTAAAGCTTAGCTTTATTCTGGTACAAAGCTTAATGCTTTATCCATTACCGATAAATCAGCTTGCTTCCCGTGACCACTTTCAGAAAGGTGGCGCCTAAAGCCTCGTGCACCAGGCTGCCCCTGAAAAATACCGAGCATGTGACGTGCAATATGCCAAAAATTAGCACCCAAACGCATTTCTTCTTCAATGTAGCTGTACATTGAGCGCACTACGTCGTGGCGTGATTGTGTGTTTGCAGCATCACCATAAATTTTCTCATCAACGTCATTGAGCATAAATGGGTTACTGTAAGCTTCACGCCCAATCATTACACCATCGATATGTTGTAAATGTTCTAGGCTCTGCTCAATTGTTTTAACACCGCCATTTAAGCTTAAATCGAGTTGCGGATAATCTTTTTTAAGTTGATAAACACGTGGGTAATCAAGCGGTGGAACTTCACGATTTTCTTTTGGGCTTAAACCATTGAGCCATGCTTTACGAGCATGAATAATAAAGTCATCACACCCTACTTTATGGGACGCTTCAATTAGCGCACATAAAAACTCATACGAATCTTGCTCATCAATGCCAATGCGCGTTTTAACGGTAACAGGAATGTTTACTTCGCTTTTCATTGCTGCAACACAGTCCGCTACTAATTGAGGTTCAGCCATTAAACATGCGCCAAATCGACCATTTTGAACTCTGTCTGACGGGCAACCTACATTTAAATTTATTTCGTCATAACCACGCTCACCGGCTAACTTTGCACATTGCGCAAGCGCTTTAGGATCAGAGCCACCAAGCTGCAACGCCACTGGGCCTTCGTGTTTATTAAAATGTAAGTAGTCGCCTCGACCAAATAAGATAGCCCCTGTGGTTATCATTTCAGTATAAAGCACAGTATGTTTAGTCATTTTGCGATGAAAAGTACGACAATGGCGATCAGTCCAATCAAGCATTGGTGCCACAGAAAAGCGTCTATCCAAAGTACATTTATTCAAAGCAAACCTCAGGGTATTAAAGTTATTAAGCACAGCTTAAAAGGCGCTGCATTTTACACAAAAGCCTAACGGGCATCAATGTTAAGAGAACACCTGCAAGCCAAAATAATGAGCTATGCCATTTAAAATATTGGTAACCGCAACCGAACTTAAAATAAGCCCCATAATTCTACTTATTATACTTGCACCACTGTCACCAATTAATTTATGTACATGCGTTGCAAGCAATAACAAAACCAGTACAACCGCTAATACAGCAAGCATCATTGAAGACGTTAGTAACTGCTCAACCCATGTATATTCTTCGTTTCGGGTCATTAATACGGCGCCTAACATAGCGCCCGGGCTCGCAATAGATGGAATCGCTAACGGAAAAATAGCGGTTTCAGTACTATCGCGCACACTTTTAATTTCGGCTTCAGGTTTACTTTCACCAAATATCATTGAAAGCGCAAAAATAAGTAATATGATTCCGCCGGCTATTTGAAAAGCCGAAAGTGGGATTTCAATTGCGTTAAGTAATTGCTCACCTGCAAGTACAAAAAATAAGAGCACTAATGCAGATACGCCTACCGCTTTAAATATAACTTTACGTTTAAATTTCTCATCATCACCACGTGTGACTGCAATAAATACAGGGACAGTGCCAATGGGGTCAATAACCGCAAAAAAGAAAATAAATATAGCCAATAGTTCGTGCATTACTGGGTTTCCTAGGTAAAAAGCGCTTAATAAAAACGCTGCAACTACAACACAGTATGTTAGTATACCACGGTAGCATAAGGATAAGAGTAATGATGAATATAGAATCACTCGTAAGTAAAGCAAAACAAGTTTGTGACAACCGTGGTGCGCGTTTTACGCCTATCCGCGAGAAAGTATTTCGTCTATTAGCCAGTGCACAAGGTGGTGTTGGTGCATACGATTTGCTTGAGCAATTAAAAGTAACTGAAACAGGTGCTAAACCTGCAACTATTTATCGTGCATTAGACTTTTTAGCTGAACTAGGTTTTATTCATAAAATTGAAAGCACAAATGCATTTATGCTGTGCCATCATTTTGATCATATTCATCCTGTACAGTTATTAATTTGCGATACCTGTGGATTTGTTAAAGAGTTGCACTCAACCGTTATCTCTCATGAGTTAAATAATTTAGCCGCTGAAGGTGGCTTCGTTGTTTCTGGACAAACAATCGAAGCACATGGCAAATGTGAGTCTTGTAGAGCATCATAATCCCCCAAAATTATCCTTAGTGGCTATACTCATACTATATAGCCATTTATTAGCCCCAATTTAAGAGTACCCACTATGAATGTAGAGTTCATCAATCCGTTTTTATCATCTTTAATTAATGTTTTGAGCACTATGGCTCAAACTCAATTAAAACCGGGTAAACCTCGCATTAAAACTGATGAGATTGCCTGTGGTGATGTATCAGGTTTGATTGGTATGGTTGGCCCGCAAACTCGCGGATCATTTTCAATTACGTTTGATGAAGGGCTAGCATTAACCATTATGGAACGTATGCTTGGCGAAAGACCAGATACTATAGATGAAGAAGTAACTGACATGGTTGGCGAGATAACCAACATGGTAACCGGCGGTGCTAAAAACTTACTAGGCGAGAAAGGCTTCGACTTTGATATGGCAACGCCTATTGTGGTATCGGGTAAGGGTCATACAATTACTCATAAAAGCCAAGGTAAAAAGATTATCATGCCATTTAGCTGTGACGCTGGTAATGCAAACATTGAAGTTAGCTTCGATAAACTATGAGTTGGCAGCAAAAGCAAATTACATTAAAACCTCGCCCGCGAGGTTTTCATATAATTGATGACGAAATATTGTCTCAACTTCCTGAACTGGCAAATTACAAAATAGGCTTGTTACATTTATTTATTCAGCATACCTCAGCAAGTCTTACCATAAACGAGAATGCAGACCCCACTGTTCGTATGGACATGGAAAGCCATTTCAATAAATTTGTTCCTGAACGTCAACCTTATTATCGTCACGATTATGAAGGTGATGACGACATGCCCGCACATATTAAAACCAGTACGTTAGGCTGTGAGTTAAGTATTCCTATTTCAAATGGTTATTTAGCGTTAGGTACATGGCAAGGTGTTTACTTGGGGGAGCATCGTGACTCTGGTGGCTCAAGGCGAATTATAGCGACTATTCAAGGGGAGCTGTTTTAACACAAGCTTCTCGGTTTAAAATGTTAACCTCTGTTTTTCTTCAGTCATACCCTCATAGATTCAAAATACGCCACTCTATAGACGTAAATCTTAGGCGCGCGAAGTAATAATTTCTAATAATCAAAACTTCAATGCTGAATATTACACATAGAATAAAGTAGATGAGAGATATTTTAAATTATGATTTTTAATACAGAAAATTTTGAAAGGATATAAAATAATTGGAGCGGTACACGAGGCTCGAACTCGTGACCTCGACCTTGGCAAGGTCGCGCTCTACCAACTGAGCTAGTACCGCATTATATTTTCATTCAACACTACAATTTCTTTTGGTTAGAAATTGGAGCGGTACACGAGGCTCGAACTCGTGACCTCGACCTTGGCAAGGTCGCGCTCTACCAACTGAGCTAGTACCGCATTTTTACTTCTTCAGTTATTTTACGTTGGTTGCGCGACAGGTCGCGTTCAACATTCTAGCAACTGAGCTAGTACCGCATTTTACTTCTTTTAATCACTACAATTTCTTTTGGTTAGAAATTGGAGCGGTACACGAGGCTCGAACTCGTGACCTCGACCTTGGCAAGGTCGCGCTCTACCAACTGAGCTAGTACCGCATTTTTTATTTATTCAGTTATTTTACGTTGGTGCGCGACGAGTCGCGTTCAACATTCTAGCAACTGAGCTAGTACCGCACTTTAATTATGGATATAAAATGACCACAATAAAAACAACTCAAACACACTAACCCCGCGTGGGTTATCGTCTTGAGCGGGGCAGGATTCTACAATAATCCGATGTGTTTGCAAGCGTTTTTTACAAATTAAAGAAATTTTCTCTATAGACTTTTAATTCCATAATCGAATCTTTAATATCATCCAGAGCAAGATGCGAGCCTTTTTTGTTCACTTTTGCAAGAACTTCTGGTTTCCAGCGACGTGCTAATTCTTTAATAGTACTTACGTCAAGATTTCGGTAATGGAAAAAATCTTCAAGCTCGCGCATATATTTATTCATAAAGCGGCGATCTTGCCCAATTGAATTACCACACATTGGTGATACACCCGCAGGCACCCACTGTTTTAAAAAATCTAAAGTTTGTGCAACGGCATACTCTTCATCGAAAGTACTTGCTTTACAGCGCGCTGTTAAACCTGACTTTCCATGCTGAGTAGTACACCACTCGTCCATACCATTTAGTAATTCATCACTTTGATGAATAGCGATAGTTGG
Organism: Pseudoalteromonas sp. TAE56; assembly: GCF_000497955.1. NCBI lineage: Bacteria > Pseudomonadati > Pseudomonadota > Gammaproteobacteria > Alteromonadales > Pseudoalteromonadaceae > Pseudoalteromonas > Pseudoalteromonas sp. TAE56. The sequence goes on along the minus strand of NZ_AUTN01000103.1, from coordinate 1,150 downwards.
CCCTTCGGCTAATATATTCAAGTCTGCGTCAGTGACAACCGTCGCAATTTCGAGTATTTTATCGGTCTCTGGTTCGAGCCCTGTCATTTCAAGATCGAGCCAAATTAAATTTGATTTATTAATAGTCATAATTACCTAAGCGGTGCTTTCCTTTAGATCCAACGCATTTCGATATATCATATTAGCATCAACCGTCGAGCTAAAGCTTTTTTTAGGAAAAGCGACATTTAACTAAGGTTATAGGCCTCCAGTGGCAAAACAAAAAAAATTAAGTAAAGGCCAATCGCGTCAGATCAAGGCCAATCACCAAAAGCGCATTAATAGCGCAGACTCAAGACCGGCTAAAAAAGGGGCGCAAGAATGGCAAACCGATAACTTAGGTCAGGTCGAGAGCGCAATTGTGATCAGTCGTTTTGGCCAGCACGCCGATGTAGAAACTGAAAATGGCGATGTACTGCGCTGTAATATACGCCGTACCGTGTCTAATTTAGTATGTGGTGATGAAGTATTGTTTCGCCGTGCCAAAGTAAGTGAAGGCGATTTAGCCGGTGTAATTGAAGCCACGCAAGAGCGTCGTTCGCAACTTACCCGCCCTGACTTTTACGACGGTGTAAAAGTTATTGCTGCCAACATTGACCAAATACTGATGGTATCAGCTGTATTACCCGAGTTTACCCCTAGTATTATCGACCGTTATTTAATAGCCTGTGAAGATATGGGTATTGAGCCAATTTTAGTACTCAATAAAACCGATTTAATTGACGAAGCAGGCCTTAGCGAAATACAAAAAGTTCTCGATATCTATCGTAAACTTGATTACCAAGTACTCCTTGTTAGTAATATATCAGGCGATGGTATTGATCAATTAAAAGAAGTACTTGTTGATAAAAATAATATTTTTGTTGGCCAAAGTGGTGTGGGTAAATCAACCCTCGTTAATACTGTATTGCCTAACGCTGAAATATTAACTAAAGAAGTATCTGAAAACAGCGGCTTAGGCCAGCACACAACAACAGTTTCGCGACTACACCATTTACCAAGTGGCGGTAACCTAATCGACTCGCCAGGAATTCGTGAATTTGGATTATGGCATTTAGATGTTGAGCGTGTAACGTGGTGTTTTAAAGAGTTTAGAGAATTTATAGGCGGC